>CALBHI010000234.1 GCA_937894535.1 uncultured Verrucomicrobiota bacterium | reverse complement strand
TGAGCATACGGGCGATTTCGTCGATCTTGCCGGCGATGACGGTGGTGTCGATCTGGTCGAGGGTATCGGAGGGGGTGCCTTCGCGCGCCATCGTCTCGTGCATCGTGCCGAGCACGATGTTGTAGATGCCGAAGCGGCCGGCGACATCGCCGCTGTGGACCAGGGCGGGGGCGGCCCAGAGCAGGCGGGGCTGGCTGAGCGAGCCATCGACGGAGGCGACTTCGAAGCGGGTGACCGGCGCGGGGGTTCTGGCGAGGGTGTTGTAGGCGCGGAGGAAACTTTGCTGGACGCGGCCGTAGAGACCGGGCTGGTCGTAGAGCGTCGAGCGGATTTCCGAATCGCCGCCGATGATCACGCCCCAGCGTTCGGTGGCGTCGCCGAGAATCAGCGAGGTGTGCAGGGCGATCCAGCGGTTGGTCAGCAGGGTGGCCACGCTGGCGGAGGATTGCAGCATGGCCTCCTCGCGGCCTAGTTCGGCGAGGCGGGCGGAGAGTGCGCCGGTGACCTTGGAGATGACGAGATCCATCTTGCCGCGGCGGGCTTCGAGCAGGGCGAGGCCTTCGGTATTCGGCCGGTTCAGGCCGCGGCGGACCTGGTTCCAGTCGTCGTATTCGGCTTCCTCGGCGATGATCCGGTCGGCCAGCTCGGCGACGCGGGTTTCATCGGCGGGTTCGGCCTTTTTCGCCTCGTCGAGGTTTTCGCGCAGTTCGATCAGTTCGCCACGTTTTTCGAGGGCCTGGTCGCGGGCCTGGTCGGCGAGGCGGCGGAGCAGCTGCTGGCCGGTGCTGCCGCTCAGTTTACGAACGGGATCGGGTTGGCCGATCATGGCGGACATGTCGCGCAGGAAGGTGGCCTCATCGCGGTTGGACTTCAACCGAGCGGTCACGGTCGCTTCCGGATCGCGTTGTTCCAGGGCCCAGTAGAAGGCAACGGTGCCGGCATGGGAGCGGGCCTGGTTGTCGGCGAAGAGCAGCAGGACATCGCGGCGCGGGCGGTTCTCCTTGAGGATTTCCGCGAGGCGGAGCAGGCCGGCGACGTTGACGGCCTGGCGGGCGGCGGGGCTGCGTTCGGGAATGTCGCCGAACGAGTCGAGCGGAGCGGCGAGTACGATCACTTCGGGACGGCCGAGTTCGAAGGTCGGGTTGGTGCCCTTGAGGAGTCCGATGACATTGCGGCCGGTGGCGCGGTTCCAGGTGATGCGGCTGTGGAGGGTGCCGCGGCCGGTGAGGGCGGTGCGGTCGCCTTCGAAGAAGTAGCGGGGGAGGTTGCCGTTGGCGCGGGCATAGTGGTGGTTGCGGGCGTCGGCCGGGCCGTTGTTCACGAAGATCACGGCCTTGGCGCCGAGGCGGAAGGCCTTCAGCCACTGCATGCGGGCGTTGTAGTCCATGACTACGATCCGGTCGCGGAGGGTGATGGCGTTCAATCGGTCGTCGCTGCCATCACCGGCATCGACGAGTTCGCCGGTCAGGCCTTCGGGCGGGGTCACCGGGGCGATGATGCCGTTGGGGCGGGCAGGGATGAGCGGGAGGGTGGTGCCGCCGTCCAGTACGAGTTCGCACTGGAGGGTGGTGTGCTGGGTCATCGGAAACTCCTGCACGATCACCTCGTCCACGCCGATGGCGCGCAGGCGGGCGGCCACGTGGTCGGCGGCGGCCTGCAGTTCGGGGGTTCCGGCGAGCCGGTGGGGCGCGGCGGTCAGGGCCTGGGCATCGGCGAGGAGTTGGTCGGCGAGCGCGGGGTAAGGGAAAACAATCAGCGCAAAGGCGCAAAGAACGCAGAGGGACGCCAAGGAGTAAAAACGGCCTCCTTGGAACGCGGCGTGTTGCATGGTGAATGCTGGAAGGGGTGTCTTCATTACTCGATGCTCGCCAGTTGCACTTCCACTTCATCGCGCCGGGCGATGCGTTCGATGGCGCCGTCGCGGATCCACATCAGGCGGTCGCACATGTTCATCATGCGGTGGTCGTGGGTGGCGCAGATGATGGTCACGCCGCGTTCCTGGTTCAGTTTCTGGAGGATGGTCAGGATTTCGTCGCCGGTCTTGTGGTCGAGGTTCGCGGTCGGTTCGTCGCAGAGCAGGATGCTCGGGTTGTTGGCGAGGGCGCGGGCGATGGCCACACGTTGCTGCTGGCCGCCGGACATCTCGATGGGGCGGTGGAACCAGCGGGTCTTCAGGCCGACGAGGTCAAGCAATTCCATCCCGCGTTTGCGGGATTCGTCGGGAGTAACGCCGCCGAAGGCCATCGGGGTGGTCACGTTTTCCAGCGCGGTCATGTACTGGATCAGGTTGTACGACTGGAAAATGTAGCCGATCTTGCGGCAGCGCAGGAAGGCGAGTTCCTCGGCGGTCAACTGGGCCACGTCCACTTCGTCGATGAACACGCGGCCCTCGGACGGGCTGTCGAGCGCGCCGATCATGTTAAAGAAGGTGCTTTTGCCGGAACCGGACGGACCCATCACCGAAATGAACTCGCCGGTATAGATCTCCACATCCACGCCGCGCAATGCGTGGGTGGTTTCCGCTCCGCGCTGGTAGATCTTCTTCATGCCGACGGAGCGGATGATGACGCGCCGTTCGCTGGCTTCGGCCACCGCCGCTGGAGAAGTATGTTCGGGCGTCGTGATCATTCGATGCGCATAGCCTCCATGGGTGCGAGTCGGGCGGCACGGAGGGACGGGTAGACGGCGGAGACGGCGGCGAGCAGGACGCCGATGACGATGGAGAGAAGGCTGGCCGTGACGAGGGCGCCGAGCGGGATCGATTCGAGGAGCAGGCTCTTGAACAGGCCGAGCATGCGGAGCAGGGCGATGACCAGGCCCATCAGGGTGCCGGCGATGCCGCCGACGAGGCCGAGGATCGAGGCCTCGATCAGGAACACGGTCATGATGAAGCCGTCGAGGGCGCCAAGGCATTTCAGGGTGGCGATCTCGCGGAACCGTTCGGTCACCGACATCAGCATGGCATTGGCGATGCCGACGGCGCAGACCAGCATCGAGACGAAGGCGAGCCAGGTCATGCGCTGGCCGATGCCCATCAGGCCGCCACCGGTTTCCATGGTGGCGCGCTCGGCCTGCTTGAGCAGTTGGGCGCGGGCGCGGCTGTCGGCGAGGGCGATGACATCGTCGGGCTGCCAACCGGAGGCGGCAAACCCCTGTTCGTTCATCACGCCGATGTACCATGCGGCGTTGTCGCGATCGGAGAGCAGCGACCACAGGCGGGAGGGGGTGACGTCGCCAGGCAGGATGTCGAGACGGGCGGCGATGGCCTGGCGGATGTCGGCCTGGTTCATGGCCGTTTCAATCAGGGCGGTGTCGGCAACGGCACCGACTTTGGCCGACAGATGTTCAGCTTCGGCGGGGGAGAGGTTGAAGCCCGCATCGCGGATGACCTGGCCAAACGGGCCTTCGGCGGCGCGGAGCGATTGCATCAGGGTGCGGCCGTTCAGGTTGTCCTGAACGGTGCGGATGGCGGTCGCCTGGCCTTCGCGGATGCGTTCGGTGTAGGCGCGCAGGACGGGCCATTCGTTGAGCAAGGTGTCGAAGGCCTCGGTCTCGGTGACAAAACGCACGGTCTTCATCTCGGCCAGGCGGCTGAAGAAGGTTTCGCGGGCGGTTGCATCCTGCAGGCGGTCGAAGATCGCGGTCGATTCGGCACTGCCGACCAGAACGCGGCGGCGGCCGTAATTCAACTCGCTGAAGAAGGTGAGGTAGGTGTCGGCGGCGGAGGCGAGTTCACGCAGCCGGGTGAGTTCGGCATCATCGAGCCGGCCGAGGGTGCGCAGGTTTTCGATCTCGGCCGGTTCGCCGGCGCGGGCGGCGGAGGCGATGATCTCGGCGGTGGTGGGCGGGATGGACAGCCGGGCGATCCAGCGGTCGACCAGCCGCATTTCGGCGATCTGGTCCTTCGCGGTGGCAGCCACGGTCATCTTGATCAGGCTTTCGGCGAGGATGTTCATCAGGAACGCCATGGCCACGCTGATCACGGCCACGGTCACGAGGGCGCGGAACAGGCGATACTTCACGCCGGACAAGGCGATGCGCAGGGTCCGGGCGAACCCGAGCAGGGGCTGGGGCTGGACATCGATCGTCTTCATGTCGGCATCACCACGAATGGTTTCGGCGGGTCGCCGGTCATGAGGTAGTAGATCAGGCTGACCAACATCGGCACGAGGCCGCCGAGCATTTCGCCGGCGATCAGGCCGAACATCAGCGGCTTGAACTGCTGGTAGATCTTCGCGCCGCCGTATTTGGTCACGCCGACCTTGATCAGCCAGCCGATCAGGAACGACTGGGCGAAGGCGTTGCCGGCATAGGTGGACCAGACGAGGAACATCACGGGGTGGAGCGGCCAGTTGGCGAAGCGGAGGCGGAGGCCGGAGAACACGAGCACGAGGGCGGCGGAGATCAGGAAGGTGGCGATCGCCTGTCCGTTGGGGGAGGCATTCAGGAAGCGGGCGAGGCCGGTTGCCGCGCCGGCGTCTTCGAGTTGGCCCTGGGCATCGAGGCGCTGCATGATGGTGATCACGTCGTTGAACGGCACCTTGGTCTGGTTGATCTGCCACGAGGAGACGTCCACGCCGCGTTCGTACTGGAAGAACAGGGTCACCGGGATGCCGACGGCGAGGCCGACGATCAGGGCGAGGGCGATGGCCCCGGCGGTGCGGCCGATCTTTTGCTGGCAGTCGTCGGCCAGCTTCAGCGCGTTGATCACATAGGGCATCAGCGCTTCGCGGGTGTCGTAGAACAACACGATGCAGAACATGAACAGGATCAGCATGATCTGCGGGCCGAGGGCGTGGGCGCCGAAGATGGCCCAGAGGATGGTGGCGGGGGTGCCGGTGGTCACGATGAAGAACAGGCCGGTCTCGGCGAGCAGGCGGCTCATGACGAGGTACACGGCGACACAGCCGAGGGCGAAGAGCAGGGCGATCGGCCAGTCGAGTTGGGCAACGATGGCGGTGTAGGCCACGAACAGGACCATCGCGGCGAGGAACACGCGGGCACCCCAGACCGCCGAACCTTCGATCACGTCCTTGCCGCCGACCCCGAAGGCGCGTTTGAAAACGGTTACGTAGTAGTGGCGACCGGTGTAGATCAGCACGACCAGCATGGCGAAATACGCGCCCATGATCATCATGCTTTCGCGGGTCAGGCCAAACGGCCAGCCGCCCTGCCAGCCGGTGGTGCCGATGCCGTAGGTCGCGAGCGATCCGGCGACGAAGATCCACAGGAACGGGCCGATGCCGAGCGACAGGGAAACGTCCTTCGGGAGGAAGTAGGCCACGGCGATCACGGTAAAATAGAGGGTGAAAAAGCCGCTGAGGAATCCTTCGCCACCGCCCTTGGTAAAGGTGTCGGACAACACGGCCAGCGAACTGTAATCCACGCCCAGCGGGATTTTGCCGAGGGTGTAATCGGGGAACCAGGTGTTCAGGTAGTTGTAGCTGTGGATCAGGAACACCGCGCCGAGGCCGAGCCAGAAGATGCGGTTCTGGAAGATGGGACTACGTTCACCGTTCTCGCTGGGAAACAAGGATTTGGTGAAGGTGACGATCGGGTAGGGCAGGTGTTCGTGGTCGGCCCATTGTCGGTGGACCACGGTGGACAGGCCGACCATGGCCAACCATAGGCTGAGGATGATCGGGATCCAGAAGATCATCGGGCCGGACCAGGCTTCCCACGGGACGTCCGACCAGGAGATGCCCTGGTCGCCTTCGCCCAAACCGCGGGTGAATCCGCTGAGTACCCGCTCCTCGTCGCCTTCGATATCGGCCAACATGCCATCCGGCACCATTTCCATGACGCCCTGTTTTTGCCAGCCGGGTTCGGTTTTTTCGAACCGGTGGGGCATAACCAGCGAGGGCGTGAAGAGGCGGAGCAGGTTCGAGCCGGGAATGGCGCAGGCCGCCAGGACCATGCCGAGGATTACCGCCAGTTCGCCGGGACGGAGGGCCAGGGAGCGGTGAATGCGGGCCAGCAGCGGGTACAGGAAGGCGAGGAAGAGCACGAGGAACCCGTAGACCGAGATGGGCATGAAATTGCCCACAAACATGGTCTGGCGCATGATCCAGTCGTTAAAGTAGGTGTAACAGCAGACAAATACGACACCCACCAGCCCGAGCATGACTGATCGCAACGTCAAGCAAGTCTCCAAAAATCAAAAGTTACGGACCGCACCCAACCGGTCCTGTTGTCCCGCAACTAGATAGCCACGGCGAACACACCGCGCTTCACCAGTTCTTTGAGGTAAGTGGTAACAGAAACACGGCTTTCATGGAACGTCAAATTGTGTTTGCGGGCAAATAATTCGATAACCTGTTCCACACTGTTTTTGCCGTTGCACCAGGTCCATAGGTCGGCGGCGACCGGGTCGAGGATGAAGGACCGGTAGGCGGGAGGGCGGATGATCAGGGTGAGGGGAGGGATCAGGTAGTCGGGTTTTTTGGTGGGCACCTTGAGGGTGAGGCGGGTGCGTTCAGGGTTCCACTCGGCGGTGACCTTGAGGTTGGGGTGGAGCACCGCGGTGAGCATGTCGCGCCAGGTGGCGACGGGTCGGGCGGGGGG
>CALBHI010000233.1 GCA_937894535.1 uncultured Verrucomicrobiota bacterium | reverse complement strand
CCACGGATCATCGTCTCGACGCCTGATTGCTCGACGCTCATCGCGCCGACATCGCGCCCGCCCTGCTGCACGGCCATCATCAGCATGTCGAGGGTGATGCCCTGTTCCTCGAGCCGCAGGGGATCAACCTCGATCTGGTATTCGCGCACCACGCCGCCCGCCGGGGCGACCTCGGCCACGCCGGGCACGGACTGGAGGGCGGGGACCACGACCTGGTCCAGCAGATACCGTTTGCTCTCGGTGTCGCGCGGCCCCTGCAGGGTGAAGGCGAACACCTGGCCCATGGCCGTGGCGTCGGGTCCGAGGCGCGGCTGGACGCCTGCCGGAAGGACGCCCGACAGCTGCGACAACCGCTCTAGCACCCGGGTACGGCAGTCGTACAGATCGCGGCTTTCCTCGAAGATGATGTAGATGTAGCTGGCGCCGTACAGCGACATGCCGCGCACGGTCTGCACGCCGGGCAGTCCCTGCAGCTCCCGGGCGAGGCGGGTGGTGACCTGCTGGTCCATGTCCTGCGGGCTCTGCCCCGGCCACTGGGCCCAGACGATCACCTGGTTGTCGCTGAGGTCGGGAATGGCATCGACCGGCACCTGCCGCCACGCCCAGAGTCCGGCCAAGGTCAGGCCGAGTGCTGCGGTCAGGGTGATGAACGTGTTACGAATGGCGAAGGAAATCATACGCACCGCATTCAGTGGCTGTGGCCGGAGACGGGCGCGGTCGCGCCGGCGGGGTACAGCAGGCTTTCCGTGCCGGCCAGTTGGGCCTGGCTGTCGATCAAGAACGCGCCCTGCGCGGCCACCTCATCACCCGGTTCCAGGCCGGCCCGCACGACGAAGAGGTCGTTCCCGTGCTCGTCCTCGATCCGCGGACCGAGGGCCACCGGAGCGATGGCAAACTGCAGCAGGCCGTTGGACCCGCGCTCCCGAACGCGCCAGGCGACATGGCGCACCCCGGTAGAGAGGATCGCCTCCTTGGGCACCAACGGGAAGCGACCCCAGGTCGCCTCGTCGCCGGGATCGGCTGGTTGCAGGTCGGGGCCGAGTACGCCGCGCATCCGCACGGATACCAGCGAACCGGGTTGCAGGACATCGCGGGCGCCTTCCAGCCAGATGCGGACTTCGCGGGTGCGGATCTCCGGATTGATCTCCGCGGCCAGACGGCTGATGGTCGCTTCAAGGCCGGGCAGGGGACCCCGGTCGTCGCTTTCAATGTCCACCGGTTGGCCTTCCCGCAGGAAACGGGCCAGCGATTCGGGTACATGAACGACGAGGACGAGTTTGTCCGGATCGACCAGGCGTAGCAGCGGATCCGCCGGCATGATCTCGCGACCCACTTCAAGCGACTCATCCACGGCCGCCATGTCCTCCAGCAGCACCTGCCCGCCGACCGGCGAATGGATGGTCACGATCTCCTGGATGCCGCCGCCCCGGTCGAGGTTTTCGGCAACATCCTCGAGATTCCATCGCGCAAACCGTTGGCGCAGGGTGCGGATGAGGTTGGTGTCGCCCAGTTTAAGCGCGGCGAGGTATTCGCCCTGCGCGGAGATGAGTTCCGGGCTGAAGAGGTCGATGACCGGCGCGCCGGGAGCAATTTCCTCGCAGCAACCGTAGGTGGCTTCGTGGCGTTTGGTAATCCGGCCAGCTATCCGGGGAATGACCACCTGGGTGAACCGGTGGTCGTATTCCGCGGCGCCGTAGGCACGCACGGTGACCACCGCCGGACCCTCGGTCACCTTGGTCAGCTCAAGGTCCATCCGCTTTTGCTGTTCGCGTTGCAGGTCGCCGGCGGTGACGGGGTGCAGGTCCATGCCGCAGACCGGGCATTCACCGGGCTGATTTCCAATGAAATCCATCATCGGGCAGGCGTAGCGTACGCCGCTGGATGTATGCTCCGACACCGATGGAGTTGCCACAAACAGCAGCCGATCTGGCAGCAGGCCGACCAGTGCAGCGCCGGTTACCAGGCCAGCCGTCATCCCCATAGCCGTCGTCCGGTTCATTCTTCCACCACCTTGTTTTGCAGTGCGGCCTCGCCGTAGAGCGTCGGATTCGCCGCGAATTCCTCTGGGCAGTTCTTGCAGCCGAAGCCGATGATCTGCCCCTTGTACAGGGCGGTCGGGGTCTCCGGATCCACGTCCATGCCGCAAATCGGACAAACCGTATTCACCGGTGCCGCTTGGTGGGATCCGTGTTCATGCTCCGATGCGGCCGGTTCCTTCTGTGCCGAAGCGGCTGCCGTGATTGCCGGTCCGGGATTGCGCGCCGGCTGGGCATACGGTTCGTGCTGGGTGGTACGGATGACCAAAGCGATCACCGCGCCGGCGATGAAAGCAAGGGCAAAGGGGAGTATGGCTTTATTCATGGTATTCTCCTGGATTCAATGGAACGTATTTCCACAACACGGCGCGGCCGGCCATGTCGGCCTGATCGGCGTCGATCGCCTGCATGTGCAGCATGGTTCGCCGTTCAAGCAGATCGATCAGCATCAGCACCGATGATGCATCCATGCTTCCCGCAGTGCCGGTGGATTCGATCCACGCGTCGTATTCACGGTCGAGCCGTTGCAGGTTTTCCGCAACCGTGGCCCGGGTCCGTTCAGCGAGGTCGTTGAGGCGTAACGCCCGCGTTCGGTCCGCCTCGATGCGGCGCTGCAGGACTTCGGTACCGGCAGACGTCGCGGCGTACTCGGCTTCCGCGGCAGAGGCTTCGGCGCGGGCGGAGCGACGGCTGTTCCACGGCAATTCGGTCATCAAGGCCACGCCCACGGTATCCTCGTCGCCATCGCCGGCTTCTTCGCGTTCGAACCGGAGTCCGATCGCGGTCATGGGCCGTCCTTCCGCGCGGGCCATGGCCTGCATGGCGCGCGCCTCGTCCTGCTGCGCCGCCAACCGCTTCATTTCCGGGGCCGAGGCAGGATCGATGCGTTCCGGTTCCGGCGCCGCAAATGCCGGCAGGGACGCCGCGGCATCCAGCCCAAGAAGCTGCCGCGCCATGCGTTCGGCCTCGCCGGCCATGAACTGTTCCTTCTCGAGGTCGAGGCGAAGCGTCGTCAAGCGGCTTTGCAGGGCCAGCGATTCGTTCAAACCGCCCTGGCCGGCGCCCAGTCGGGTTTGCACCGCCGACAAGACGCGTTCGGTTTTTTCCAGTTGATCCTGGAGCAGGGCGCATCGTTGCTGCGCGGCATCCCATTCGGCGAGGGCGGATGCCGACTCCGCGGCCACCATGCCGGCCGACATCAACCACTCGGCCTCGGCCATCGCCCGCAATGCCATGGCGCGTTCCCGGTCGGCGGTTCGTTCGCCCGCCTTGGGAAGGGGTTGGGTCAGGTTGACTTCCCACATCGGATTGGTTTCATTGGGCATGCGTCGTTCACTGTACATGCCCTCCAACTCCGGATCGGCCCATCGACCCGATGCATCCAGGCGATGCTGTGCGGCCTCGAATCGTCTGAACTCCGCCGCCACCGCTGGTGACTGGAGAACCGACTCCTCGAGCGTGGCCGCTTCCGTCGTCCATGCGAAGCTGGTGGCAATCAACAAAAACGATACGCGCTTGTGCATAGATGAACCTGTTGGCATGAACCAGTCACACCATGGCGTAGATGGCCGTAGCAGGCACAACCCCTTGAACAAAATGCGCAAACGCGCAGATTCCGGTTTTACCGGCCTATTTCACCACGATCGACTTGATGTTGACGAATTCGAGCAGGCCGGCGCGGCCGAGCTCGCGGCCGTAGCCTGACTCGAGGATACCGCCGAAGGGCAGGCGGGGGTCAGACTTCACGAAGTCGTTGACGAAACAGCAACCGGCCTGGAGTTCATGCCGGGCGATGGCTTCGCCCCGCGCCAGATCCCGCGTGAACACCGCCGCGCCAAGTCCGAATACCGAGTCGTTGGCCAAATCAATGGCGTCCCGCTCGTCGCGCGCGGCGATGACCGCGGCCACCGGACCGAACAGTTCCTCGTCGAAAGCGGGCATGCCTTTGCGGACCCCGGTCAGGAGCGTCACCGGATAAAAACTGCCGGGACCGGACGGATTCTCCCCGCCAAGCAGCGCGCGTGCTCCGGCGGCGATGCTCTTGCGCACCTGTTCGTGCAACTCATCGCGCAGGTCGGCCCGCGCCTGCGGCCCGACATCGGTCGCCTTGTCCAGCGGATCGCCCAACACCCGCTTCTTCAGCGCGGCCAGCAGCGCCTCCTCGAAGTCCTTGCGCACCGTTTCGACGACGATGAACCGTTTGGCCGCGATGCAACTCTGGCCGGAATTGATCAGCCGGCTGGTCGCGCACAGTTCCGCCGCAGCGGCGATATCGGCATCGGCCAGGATGACGTACGGGTCGCTGCCGCCGAGTTCCAGCACGGATCTTTTCAGGGCGGCCCCGGCCGCCGCACCGACAGCCTGACCGGCGCGGGTGCTGCCGGTCAGGGTCACGCCGCGGATGGCGGGATGCCGGATCAGTGCCTCGATCTGGCGGTGGTCGATGATCACCGGGACCACCGCGCCTTCCGGATACCCGGCATCGCGGATCAGTTCACCGATGGCGAGGCTGCTGCCGGTGGTATTCATCGCGTGCTTGAGCACGACGGTGTTGCCGGCCATCAGGGTCGGCGCGGCGAAGCGGAAGAACTGCCAGAGCGGAAAGTTCCACGGCATGATGGCGAGAATGACCCCGAGCGGCTCGAAGGCGACGTAGCTCTTCTGCGCTTCGGTCTTCACCGGCTCCGGGGCGAGGAAGCCCTCCGCCTGAGCGGCGTAGTATTCGCAGACCCAGGCGCATTTCTCGGCCTCGGCGATGCCCTGACGCACCGGCTTGCCCATTTCGCGGGCCATCAGGTCGGCCAACGCCTCCTTGCGCTCGCGCAACAGGGCGGCGCAGCGCAGCAGGGGCGGGGCGCGTTCGGCCAGCGGGACCCTGCGCCAGGTCTGCCACGTGCGGGCGGCCTGTTCCACGGCGGCGCGGGCCTGGGTGTCGCCCATCCGTGGCCAGGTGGACAGCGGTTGGTTGGTCGCGGGATTGATGGTGGTGATGGTGTTCATGGTCAGCCTGCCTTCATTCCGCGCATGACGGATTCGATCACATCGAGTCCCTCGTCGATCTGGTCCTTCGTCGCGACCAGCGGGAACAGGAAGCGCATGATGTTGCTGTTGGTGCCGGACGAGATCAGGATCACCCCGCGCTCGTAGCAGGCCTTGGAGATTGAGGCCAGAATTTCCTTCGCCGGCTCCTTGGTCGCGGCGTCCTTCACGAATTCGATCGCGCACATCGCGCCGAGGCCGCGCACTTCGCCGACCCACGGGAACTCGGATTTCCACGTCTCCAGGCGCTGCATCACCTGGCGGCCGAGTTGGGCGGCGTGGTCAGCGATGTGGTCGCGTTCGTACACTTCGATGGTGGCCAGCGCGGCGGCACAGGCCACCGGATTGCCGCAGTAGGTGCCACCGAGGCCGCCGACCTGCACGCCGTCGAGCAGGTCCGCGCGGCCCACCACGGCCGACAGCGGGAGGCCGCCGGCGATCGACTTCGCGAGGGTCATCAGGTCCGGTTCGATGCCGTAGTGCTCGGTCGCGAACAGTTTCCCGGTGCGGCAGAAGCCGGTCTGGATTTCGTCGGCGATGAACAGGATGCCGTGCTGTTCGCACAGTTTCTTCAGGCCCTGCACATAGCGTTTTGGCGCAACGAGAAAGCCGCCCTCGCCGGTCACCAGTTCCATCCAGAGGCCCGCCACCGTCGACGGATCGACATGGGTCTGGAAGAACGTCTTCACCTCGGCCAGGCAGTGGTCCACGTAGGCGTTTTCGTCGGTGAAGGTGCTGCGGTACAGGTACGGGTAGGGCAGGCGGTACACTTCGGGCATGAACGGGCCGAAGCCCGTCTTGTACGGCGCGGCCTTGCTGGTCAGCGAAAGCGCCATGTAGGTGCGGCCGGCGAACCCGTGCTCGAAGGTCAGGATGCCCTGGCGTTTGGTCACGTTGCGGGCGATCTTCACCGCGTTTTCCACCGCCTCCGCACCGGAGTTGAACAGGACGGTCTTGCGCGGACCCTTCACCGGGACGATCTGGTTCAATTTCTCGGCGAGGGCCACGTAGGGCTCGTACATCGCGACATTGAAACAGGTGTGGAGGAATTTTCCCGCCTGTTGCTGGATCGCGTCCACGACCTTCGGGTGGGCGTGGCCGACATTCACCGTGCCGATGCCGCCGGCGAAGTCGAGGTAGGTATTGCCGTCCACGTCGGTCAGCGTCGCGCCGCTCCCGTGGTCGATGAACAACGGGGTCACGATAAACGGGCTGTTCGAGACGGCGGCCTTGCGGCGGGCCATCAGGGCCTGTGATTTCGGTCCGGGAATGGCGGTCTTGATCGATATGCTGGGCATGGTGCACTTCCTTGCTGCAAGCGCCCTCACGGGCACACTACCAACGTGTTTGTCGTGACGCCGTGAGGTGTCATTGGTTGTTTAATACCACCCGATTGGCGCCTCGTTCAGGTTGATGTGGACCTGTTTGGTCTCGAGGAATTCCTCCTGGCCGTGCAGGCTCATTTCGCGGCCCTGGCCGCTCTGCTTGTAGCCGCCCCACGGCGATTCCACGTAGCAGGGTTGCATGGTGTTGACCCAGACGATGCCGGCGCGGATGTTCTTCACCACGCGCAGGCAGCGGAAGATGTCGCGCGACCAGACGGCGGCGGCGAGGCCGAACGGGGTGTCGTTGGCGATGGCCACGGCATCCTCCTCCTTTTTGAAGGGAATCACCGCGACCACCGGGCCGAAGATTTCCTCGCGGGCGATTTTCGCGTGGTTGTCGCTCTCGAAGATGGTCGGCTCGATGAAGAACCCTTTCTTCAAGCCGTGCGGGCGGCCGCCGCCGGCGACGAGTTTCGCCTCCTTGCGGCCCTGTTCGATGAACCCGAGCACGCGGTTCATGTGGTCCTCGGTCACCACCGGGCCCATCTTGGTGTCACGCTTCAGCGGATCGCCGAGCTTGATGCGTTTGGTCTTCTCCTTCATCCGCTCCATGAACTTCTTGTAGATATCCTCCTGCACGAGGATGCGCGAGCCGGCCGAGCAGACTTCGCCCTGGTTAATGAACACGCCGAACAGCGCGCCGTCGGTGGCGGCGTCGAGGTCGCAATCCGCGAAGAAGATGTTTGGCGACTTGCCGCCGAGCTCGAGCGAGACCTTCTTCAAGTTCGAGCGGGCCACGCCGTGGAGCACCTCGCGGCCGGTGTCGGTGCCACCGGTGAAGGCGATCTTGTCGACGTGCATCGACTCCACCAGCGCGCGGCCGGCCTCGGGTCCGTTGCCGGTCACGATGTTGAGCACGCCGGGCGGGAGTTCCGGGATGTGTTTCTGGATTAGCTTCGCGAACTCCAGCATGGTCACCGGGGTCTGTTCGGCCGGTTTCAGCACCACGGTGCAGCCGGCGGAGAGGGCGGGGGCCAGTTTCCACGCGGCGAGCAGCATCGGGTAGTTCCACGGAACGATCAGCGCGACCACGCCGACCGGTTCCTTCAGGGTCAGGTTCAGCGCGTTGTCGGGCACGGGCAGGGTTTCGCCGTGCACCTTGGTGGCGAGGCCGCCGTAGTATTCGTAGCAGGTTGCGGTATCGGCCATGTCGAATTCGCTCTCGACGATCGGCTTGCCGCAGTTGCGGGTCTCCAGTTCGGCCAGCGGTTTCGCGTATTTGCGGACCAGTTCGGCCATCTTGAACAGGATGCGGCCTCGCGCCTGTGCGGTGGTGGTGCGCCAGGGTCCCTTGTCGAAGGCGGCGCGCGCGGCTTGCACGGCCTTGTCCACCTCCAGGGCGTTGGAGGCGGCGGCGTGGGCGATGACCTGGCCGGTGGCGGGGTTGAACACCTCGTCGTAGCTGGCGGTGCCGGACCATTCGTTGTTGATGTAGTTCTTGTATTTTTTCATGGCGATCCCCTTACAGATTCTTTTCCTGGTAGACTTGTTGCAGCGATTCCTCGAGCGCGCGCAGGAACCGGTCGATCAGCTCGCGCGAGATGACCAGCGGCGGTTCGACGCGCAGCACGCGGGCGTTGATGTAGGTGCCGGAGATCAGGATCTGGCGGGCGAAGAGGTTTTTGGACACTTCGTAGCCGACATCGTTGTCCATGAACTCCATGCCGAGCATCAGGCCGCGGCCGCGGCAGAGCTTCAGCACCTTCGGGTATTTCTTCGCGAGGGCGTTGATCTGCTCCAGCATGTATTCGCCCTTCTCGTGGGACTGGCGGGGAAGGTCCTCCT
>CALBHI010000232.1 GCA_937894535.1 uncultured Verrucomicrobiota bacterium | reverse complement strand
ACATCGGCGAGGGCGAGGCGGGAGGCGCCGGCCCCGGCGGCCATCAGGGCAACCGCGCGGCCCGCGCCGCCGCAGCCGAGCACGAACACCGAGGCGCCGGCCACGCCGTCACCGAACGCCTCCTCCATCGCCTTCAGGAAGCCGAAGCCGTCGGTGTTGTGGCCGATCATGTCGCCGTTCGCGGCGAACTCCACGGTGTTCACCGCGCCGAGCAACCGGGCCGAGGGATCGAGGTGTTTCAGGCCGCGGAAGGCGACTTCCTTCAGCGGGATGGTCAGGTTCACGCCGCCGAAGCCCATCGCCTGCATCGCGGGCAGGACGTCGAGCAGGCGCTCGGGGGCGACATCGAAGGCGAGGTAGATCGCGTCGAGGCCGAGTGCCTGGATCGAGGCGTTGTGCATCACCGGCGAGAGGGTGTGGCCGATCGGATGCCCCAGCACGGCGAAGGGTTTGGTGTGTCCGGAAAGGTGTGTCATCGTTTTTGTCCAGGGTTTGGAAATCAACCGCGCGCAGTTTTCCAAGGATTGGACCATTAGGGAAGCAGGAAATGGGCGGGGGAAGGTGTCGGGTGTCGGGCAAGAGGGGTTTCGGGTGTCAGGTGTCGGGTTTCAGGGAAAAAGGGTTTCAGGTTTCAGTGTTCAGGGAAGAGGGATGTCCAAGCCAACGCATGCTCAAATCCATATGCCTGAAACCCGACACCTGAACACTGAACACCTCTTCCCCTCTTCCTTTCTACCGCCCGCTCAGGCCGGGGAAGGCGATGAGCAGGGCCAGCATCAGTAACTGGATGGCGATGAAGGGGAGTACGCCGCGGTAGATGTCGGTGGTTTTCAGGTCGGGCGGGGCGACGCCGCGCAGGTAGAAGAGGGCGAAGCCGAAGGGCGGGGTCAGAAACGAGGTTTGCAGGTTCAGGCCGATCATGATGCCGAACCAGGTCAGGTCGATGCCGAGCAGTTTGGCGGCGGGCACGAGCAGGGGCAGGATGATGAAGGCGATCTCGAAGAAGTCGATGAAGAAGCCGAGCACGAAGATGACGAGGTTGGCGACGATCAGGAAGCCGATCACGCCGCCGGGCAGGTTGGTCAGCATGTCCTCCATGAAGATGTCGCCGTTGAGGCCGCGGAAGACGAGGGAGAAGGCGGCCGAGCCGATCAGCAGCATCATGATCATCGCGGTAAGGCGCAGGGTGCCTTCGGCGGTTTCGCGCACCGCGGTGACGGTCAGGCGTTTGTTCATCGCGGCGAGCAGCATGGCCCCGACCGATCCGATCGCTCCGGCTTCGGTCGCGGTGGCCACGCCGAGGAAGATGCTGCCGAGCACGAGCAGGATCAGCACCAGCGGCGGCAGCAGCACCTTGAACACCGGGCCCCACATCCGGTGCGACACGGCGAGGTGTTCCTCCTTGGGCAGGGCGGGGGCGAGGTGCGGCTTGAACCAGGCCGCGCCGAGCATGAGCAGGGCATAGAGGCCGGCGAGCAGCAGGCCGGGAACGAGCGCGCCGAGGAACAGGTCGCCGACCGAGACGCCGAGTTGGTCGCCCAGTACGACCAGCACGATGCTCGGCGGGATGATCTGCCCGAGCGTGCCCGAGGCGGCGATCACGCCGGCGGCCAGCGGTTTGGAATAGCCGTAGCGCAGCATCACCGGCAGCGAGATCATGCCCATCGCCACCACCGACGCCCCGACCACGCCGGTGGCCGCGGCGAGCAGGGTGCCGACGAAGACCACGGCGAGGGCGAGGCCGCCGCGCACCGGGCCGAACAGCGCGCCGATGGTTTTCAGCAGGTCCTCGGCCAGCCGCGACTTCTCCAGCATCGTGCCCATGAAAATGAAGAACGGCACCGAGAGCAGGGTGTAGTTCGACATGAAGCCGAAGATGCGCTCGGGCATGGCGAGCAGGAAATGCCAGTCGAGGATGCCCATCGCGATGGCGATGACCGCGAAGATCAGCGAGACGCCGCCGAGTGAAAACGCCACCGGATAGCCGGTGAAAATCAGCGCCAGCACCACCGCGAACATCAGCGGTCCCATCCATTCGTAGGGGACGGTCACGGGTGGGCTCCGGATGAATTTGCGATGTGCGATGTGCGATTTGCGCGTGAGGAAGACGCGTCGTCATCCACCTTGGATGTTGGATGTTGCGAGGGCCACCGTTTGATGAGCGTCGACGCGGCTTGCAGGAGCAGCAGCGCGAAGGCCAGCGGGATCAGTGTCTTGACCGGGTAGCGGGGGAGGCCGCCGGGGTCGGGCGACATCTCGCGGATGGCCCACGAGTTGGTGACCGGGAACCACGAGGTGATCAGGACGAACAGGCAGAACGGGATCAGGAACAGCAGGGTGCCGGCCACGTCGATACGGGCGCGGGTGCGCGGCGACCAGCGCTGGTACAGGACATCGACGCGCACGTGTTCGTCGCGCTTCAGGGTATAGGCCCCGCCGAGCAGGAAGATCACGCTGAACAGGTACCACTGGAGTTCGAGGTAGGCGTTCGAGCTGATGTTCAGTTCGGTGAAGCGGCTGATGTAGCGGGCGATGGCGTTCCACGCGCCGAGCAGGATTACCACGACGACGAGCCACGCGGCGAGGCGGCCGATGCGCTCGTTCAGGCGGTCGATCCAGTTGTCGCGTCCGGGGTTCACGTGGGGCGCAGTGTAGTAGCGCCCCCGTGAGGCGCACAAGCTTGGAAACGGTGGCGGTTATGCGCGGTGAATGGTGAGTTGCGGGAAGGGGATTTCCCAGCCGTGGTCGCGGCAGGCTTCGACGAGCAGGCGTTGGAGGGCGAAGCGCAGGTCGCGTTCCCGTTCGGCGGCGGCGCCGTGCAGGTCCACGGTGGCGACGAGGTTCAGCGACGAGGAACCGGCGGCGGCAAAGTCCACGCGGGCGTCGATCAGTTGTTCCGGCGGAATCAGCGTGGCGAGGCCGGTGCGCAGGCGTTCGGTCAGGGTGGTGGGGATGGCGGCGGTCGCTTCGGCGAGGTGGCGGTAGGAAAGGCCGATGATGGATTCGAGGCGGAAGCCGTGGGACAGGTTCACCGGGCGGCGGGCGAGGAAGTCGGTGGTGGCGTACACGGCCTGGGCGCCGCCGGGTTGGATGACGGTCACGTGGCCGGGGGTCTGGGTGGCCACGCGGCCGGTCACGCCATCGGGCAGGGAAACCCAGTCGCCGGTGCGGCATGGGAACCAGGCTTCGTGTTCGCCGGGGGCACGCGAGTGCTGGCCGACAAGGTATTTCACCGGGAGGATACGGGTGCCGCCGTCGAGCAGCGGGTTCACCAGTTTCGCGGCAAAGCCGAGTGACTCCACGCGGTAAGGCAGGCCGTCGACCACCAGCGCCTCGCCCTCCTTCACCGCGCCGATGTTCAGCATCAGCTTGATCGTCTCGATCTGTTGCGGCAGCGTGTTCACGCCGGCCCAGGCCACGCCGATCAGGAAGATCACGATGATGCCGAGCATGAACCAGTCGCCGACCAGGTTGAACACCGCCATCATGGCCAGCAGTCCGCCGAGCACGCTGAACAGGTGGAAGAGCAGGGCGCTCAGGCGCGAGCTGAAGCTTTTCTTCGCCGAGGCGGCGCGGGCGCGGTGAAGCAGGCGTTCGACCAGCCGGAAGGCGAAGAACACCGCGCAGAAGGCCAGTATGCCGAGCAGCAGGTTCAGGCCGCGGGTCTGGAAAAACCGGCGTGCGTACTTCGTGCTCTGGTCGAGCACCGACTCGCGGGTGGCCAGGCGGCTCTGGAGTTGGAGGTCGAGGGCGGTGAATTCATTGTTCGCGTCCTCGAGGGTACGTGACCAGGCGGCGCGGCGGGTGGTCAGGCGGCTGGTCAGTTCGGGCGAGGCGGATTGCTGGAGCAGCGCGTCGAGGTTGGCCACGGCTTCGGCGGCGAGGTC
>CALBHI010000231.1 GCA_937894535.1 uncultured Verrucomicrobiota bacterium | reverse complement strand
CGCCACCAACGTAACGATCGACATCCCGTACACCTTCGACCGGACCCGGGCCCTGTTTGCGCGCGTCACCGTGAGCAACGCCGTGCATACCGTCTCCAGCGGCGACCTCCCGTTCGAGTCGCACCGCTTCCTCAGCACCTTCGTCCAGTCGTACAACGATGGGGAACCCGGGGCGATCAATGGCGCGACGGCGTGGCTGGACAAGGACAACGATGGCTGGCTGGATTTCGTCGTCACCGGACTTCGGATCCCCAGCGAGATGAGCGGCCGCTTCCACTTCAATCCCGGCGCGAATCCGACGAACATGTGGCCGTGGGAGGTCGCGGTGGCGGGCTCCCGGCCCGGCATCGCCATCGGTGACTTCGACAACGACAACCGCCCGGACGCCTTTTTTGGCGCGGGCCTGGCGCCCATCCTCAGTGGTCCCGTCAACATCTCGATCAGCGGCTTATCTGGCCCGTCCTACCTCTTGTATGGAACCGACAACCGGGCGGTGACGTTCGTCACCAATGCGTTGATCTTCACCAACCATGCGGTGATGGGCGCGCTCTGCGTGGCGAGCGATTTCGACCGCAACGGCCAGCAGGACCTCCTGCTCATCGGCCAGAGGACCTTCTATGCGGACTTAACGAACGACGTTTTTGCACCGGTCAATATTCTGTTCCAGAACACGGCGTTCGGGCTCCGCCTGACCAACAACCATGTCGGACTCCCGTACAACTGGTCGCTGAAGGAGCGGCACACCGTCGTGCCGTGTTCGTCCGATCATTGGATCGGGCGGGGCGAGGAAGCGAGCGGGCAATCCACGCTGGCGGTCGGCGATGTGGACCGCGATGGCTTCGACGACGTGTTCAACCTCGGCTTCGGCGACCCGTACCGCAAGGAGTACGGACTCTTCCGGGGCGATGGCGATCTGGGCTTCACGGAGGTCTGGCGCCAGCGGATCCAGGACCTGCCGCAATACCGCAGCCCCAATGGGGATGACCGCTTCTTCTTCAACATGGCGTCCGCCAGCAGTGCCTGGGCGGATTTCGACGGCGACGGCCACCTCGATCTGTTGTTCACCCGGGCCGACGGCGAGTATGTTCCCTTCACCGACGGCCGCGTCCATCCGCGGAACGAGATCTGGTTCAACGACGGCACGGGCCACCTGACCAACAGCGGCATCGTCCTGCCCGCGCTGGCCGGCGCGAGTGTCGCGGTTGGCGACCTCTTCAACCATGGCCGCAACGACATCCTGATCTCCGGCGCCACCGACGTGAATCAGAGCGAGTTCGTCAACCCTGCGGATTTCCGCACGGTGCTGTTGCGCAACGAGGGCGGCGGGGTCTTCACGGCGATCCAGTTGGACACGTTTGGCGTGGTCGAGATGACCGGTCGGGGACTGGCCCTGGCCGACTTCGATCGGGATGGCCGGCTCGACGCCCTGATGTCGGGTTTCAACGATAAGTTCGCGCACTTCAATGTGCTCCGCAACACGATGGACATCCCGTCGAATGCTCCGCCCGCTGCGCCATCGGGCCTCGCGACCACGGTCGGCGACGGCACGGTGACCTTCCGCTGGAGCCACGCGACCGACGACATCACGCCGGTGGACCTGCTCACCTACAACCTGCGTGTGGGCACCAATCCGCTCGGTACCGAGGCGGTCAGCCCCATGGCTAACGTCACCAGCGGCTGGCGCAAGGTCGCCGCTCCCGGCAATGTCGCGCACACCACGAACATCCTGTACCGCCTGCCTCCCGGCACCTATTTCTGGAGCATCCAGGCGGTGGATGGCGCTTTCGCGGGCGGCGCGTGGGCGGCGGAGCAGTCCTTCACCATCACCAACGCCGAACCGGTTCGCCTGCAGATCGCCGCAACCAATGCGGCGCGTGCACTCAACTGGCCTCTCCGCCACCTGGACTTTGCCGTGGAGGAGCAGCCCGACCTCGGTGGCGCCTGGACGAGCAACAGCATCCCGATCACCAACCTGAACGGGCGCTTCACCGTGCCGGTCACCAACGGCACGGATCCGAAGCAGTTCTACCGGTTGCGGAAGTAAGGAGTAGCGAGGGGTTTTACCACCCGCGTCGCTGGAGAACACGGAGTTCACGGAGGGGGAGCTTGGGGACTGTCCGACGGCCACCATCGACAACGTTCTGATATCCCGTGCGTTATCCGGAAAACTGTCCAGAAAGTAGGCCTTAGCGCTTCTTTTATGCCTGAAACGAGGGTTTAAGCAGCATTCCCTGGCCCGGGGGCGGTGTGCGTTGGTGTTCGGGCACCGGACGTGGCGGAGCGTTTCCTCCCGGGCGAACGATGTCGTGACGGCCGCGGGGTGCGGTTTAGAGCTCGATGATGCGGTAGCCGTAGACGCCGATGACCTTGGTGCGGCCGATGGTGGTTTCGGCGTCGACGTGTTGGTGTCCGTGGAAGAGCAGGCGGGGTTGGTGGCGGTGGACGTAGGCGAGCAGGGCGTCGAATCCGACATGTACGCCGTCGTTTTTATCGTGCACCGACCGCGGGGAGTTGTGGGAGACCACGACATCGACCGGCGGGAAATCCTGCAAGAACGTCGCGACCTCGGCTTGTTCGTACAGATACTCCCCGCGTTGCTTGTATTTCCAGGAGCCGTTCAGCCCGCCGAAACGAACGCCGTCGAAGGTGTGGACGTGGAGATGGAGGTCGATGATGGGGGCGGGGAAGGGACCCGGGGCGTCGTGGTTGCCTTTCACCGCCATAACCGCACGGCAGGGCATGTTGTCCCAGGCCGATAGGATCAGCTCATCCACCAGGTCGCCCACCGAAACGACCGCATCCACCCCGTCCACCGGACCGGTCCAGGTAAAGTCATTGTTGTCGGCAAGGATCAGGAGTTTCATGGGATCGGGTGGAGAGGGGACGAGGTCTGCATGACGGACATCAAGACCCATCGCGTGCATATCTGTCAACGTATCTTTGCCGGACGAGGATCACTGCGACCGCATACGGGGGGACGATGCGCCTTGACGGGCGAACGTCGAGCGGGCGGATTATGCATCGTAAGGTCGGGTTGTCGAGGAGGGTGACGCTGACCCGGAAAGGACATCCGTCGGCCGTTGCATGATGAAGAAGGCGTAGCTGTAGGTGGCGGCGTGGTTCCGGTGCAGATCGATCTCCTGGCGGGCTTCTTCGATGACCGCCATGGCCTCCGGGATGTCGCGCCACACCTCGGCTTTGGTGGCGATCAGCCGCTCCATCGGATCGTAGTACTCGGCTGTCCAGGTTTCCGCGGGAAGCACGAAGTGTCCGGTCAGCTCGTAGCCGAGTTGTTCGATGACCGCACACTTGTTTTCGACGGTGTCGATCTCCGGATACTGTTTCCAGAATTCGACGACCGGCGGGGGCGGGTCGGGTATGAGCCAGACGGCATCACTGACCGCGACGTAGCCACCGGGGCGGACGAAGGGCATGATCAAACGCAGTCCGCGTTCGAAGCCCAGGTTGTAGATCGCACCCTCCGACCAGACGATGTCGAAGCTCCCCGGGGCGAACGCCATCCGGACCATGTCCTGTTCGAGCAGGTCCAACCGGTCGAGCACCCCGGCGGCCGCCGCGGCGGACCGGGTGCGTTCAAGCATCATCGGAAGGTTGTCCAACGCCACCACCGTCCCGCTGGTTCGCCGGAGAAGCTCCACGGTTTGCGCCCCGGGGCCGCACCCGATGTCCAGGATACGCGGCGCTGCCGGCACATCGGGCATCATCGCCAGGGCACGCTGCGTGCAGACCGAAGAGCCGGGCCCAGCCCGCGGTAACCATCCATAGATTTCGAGAAAGTAATCCATCGCATGCCTCGGAGTATACTCCGTCACCACCACGTCCGATGGAACATCGCGGAGGTGGTGGCGTCAATCCTGCATTCGTGTGATGGAGCAGGGTAGGGTCATCATACGGCTATCACCGGCAAGCCCCGTGACGAATTCCGGAAGAGGTTTTACCACCCGCTTCGCTAGAGAACACGGAGTTCACGGAGGGGGAGCATGCGGTGTGTG
>CALBHI010000230.1 GCA_937894535.1 uncultured Verrucomicrobiota bacterium | reverse complement strand
TCCTCAGCACCAACGCGCGGGACTTTCGCGTCTACGGCTGCTTCGACGTCAAGGATGCCTGATCCGCAGAACAGAAAGACACGAAGAGGAACTACGGAATACCCGGAAAACGCGGAAGGCGGGTGGTGGCGGCTGGGTCGTGAGCGGGATATTCCGGCGTAGATCGCTGGAACTACCGCGAGAGGGCCGGGTAGTCGGAATAACCTTGTTCGCCGGGGGTGTAGAAGGTGGCCGGGTCGGCGTCGGCGAGGGCTTGGCCGTGTTGGAGGCGGGCGACCAGATCGGGGTTGGCGATGAAGGGGCGGCCGAAGGCGACCAGTTCGCCGCGCTGGGCGGCGAGGTCGGCATTGGCGCGGGCGAGGTCGTAGCCGCCGGACAGGAGGTAGGCGCCGGCGAAGTTGGTGCGGATGGCCTGCTTGACCGAATCCGGGACGGCGGGTGCGCCCATGGCGCTGTGGTCGACGACGTGGATGTACACGAGATTCAGCGCGGACAGCTCGCGGGCGAGCGCGGCGTAGAGGGCATCCATCTCCGGGTCGGGCTGCTGGTCGTTAAACACACCGTAGGGGGAGACGCGCAGGCCGACGCGGCCGTGGCCGATGGCGCGGGTGACGCGGCGGGCGATTTCCACGACGAAGCGGATCCGGTTTTCCACCGAGCCGCCCCAGCGGTCGGTGCGTTGGTTGGAGGCGGTGTTAAGGAACTGGTCGAGCAGGTAGCCGTTGGCGGCATGGAGTTCGACGCCGTCGAATCCGGCGGCGAGGGCGTTGCGGGAGGCGGTGACGAAGGAGGCGATGGCTTCCTCGATGTCCGTTTCGGTCATCGCCTCGGGTACCGGGTAAGGCTGCATGCCGGCGGTGTCGGTCCAGATGGTGTTGGTCAGGGCCACGGCGGAGGGGGCGACCACACGGGCGCCGGGTTCGAGGTTGGCCGGGTGTGAGGCGCGGCCGGTGTGCATCAGTTGCACGAAGATCCGGCCGCCCCGCGCGTGCACGGCGTCGGTCACGTCACGCCACGCGGCCACCTGGGCGTCGGTGTAGAGGCCGGGGATGCGGGCGTAGCCGGAGCCATCCGGATGCGGGGAGGTGCCTTCGGTGATCAGCAGGCCGGCCGAGGCGCGGGCGGCGTAGTACGTGGCCATGATCGGGGTGGGCACATGGTCGGCGGTGGCGCGGCAGCGGGTCATCGGGGCCATGACCACGCGGTTGGCAAGGGTCGCGGGGCCGAGGGTGAACGGGGTAAACAGGGGTTGGGTGCTCATCGGGGTTGATGCTCCATGGAAAAAGTCAGGGGTTGTAGGTGGCATGTGCCCTACCCTACGCGATAAACTCCGAGGATCAACCCCGCAGGCTCACGCGGGCCACCTTTTCCACGCTCCAACCGGGTCAACGGTCACGGGTGACACGGCCTGCGGCGTGGGAACAAAAAAAGGGAGTGGAATTGCTTCCACTCCCGATGGGGTCAACCC
>CALBHI010000229.1 GCA_937894535.1 uncultured Verrucomicrobiota bacterium | reverse complement strand
GCGTCGGTAACATCAGCTACATCTACATCGTCGGCCACAGCGACCGCACCCTGGAAAACCCGTCGCAAGCCCCGGTGCTCGCCGACGAGGCCAATGCCTCGGAAAACGGCGCCAAACAATTCGACAACATGCCGCCGATCAAGGAAGGCGACAACCACGGCGCCAATGTCCGCAATGTGCTGTGGTTGGATGGTTCGGTCAGCGGTATCGACGACAACAATGCCGCCAACGCGATCTTCAGCGGGTTCATCAATCCGGTGGTCATCCAGAGCGTGGACTGAGCACCGCACCCGATGGATCGGCAACAAAAAGCCCGGCCTTCCCGCCGGGCTTTTTCATATCCCCAGTCGCCGCGGCTACCTCACCATTCGTGGAAGTACATGAACACGGTCCCAGTAAGGCTGCTCGATCGATTGCATCACCCATGATGGATATGTTACGGTTCACGCATGAACGCCAAGCAATTTTACGACTGGCAAACCGCCGGTGGTACCAATGATGTCATGCGGTTGGTAGACTGCCTTGAGCGAGCGGATGTGGCGTGGTGTGCGATTGGTGGTGTGGCTGTAAATCACTCGGCCAAGGAACCCATGGTTACCCAGGATTTCGATTTGGTGATTGCGGTGGATTCGTTGGTGTCCGTATTGCAGAGGCTTGAAGATGCGGGGTTTACTGTCGAGCAACACGCATGGTCAGTCAATCTGCGCGGCTCATCCAAGGTTTCCATCCAAATCAGCACGAGCCAGCCTTACCTTGATTATCCGCAGCGGGCAGTGCCCGCGGATGTGCATGGGATTCTGCTTCGCGTGGCATCTCTCGAAGATACGCTCGAAGGCAAGGTGCTAGCTTGGCAGGATGATCAACGGCGGCAAAGCAAACGACTCAAGAATCTTGGCGACATTGCCCGTTTGGTGGAGTCGCATCCTGCGCTGTGGCTGCGATTACCCAACGCGCTTCAGCAGGTCATCCTGAAACCCGTTTGATTTCAAGCCAGCCTCACCACTCGGTGAAGCGCAGGAACACCGTGCCGAGTACGCCGGACAGGTCGCTGTCCTCGAGGTCGCGCACATCGACGTTCTGGATGAACCGGTAGTGCGCCCCGAGGCCGATCATGAAGGTCTCGGTGACGTTGATCATGGCGTTCACGCCCGGTTCGGCCACGAACAGGGTGGATGACTCCTCGCCCCCGGCGCTGCGTTTGACGTTGAGCTGGCCGCCGCCGAGGGTCAGGTCCAGCGAGAGATACACCAGGTTGTCCGGGTTGAACACGTATTCGGTGTAGAAGCCACCGTACCAGAAATCGGTGTTTTCAATGTCCTGCAGGAAAGGGGACTCGGTTTCCACCGAATCCAGCACGGTCCGGGCCGCCAAGCCGAGGGCCAGCCGGTCGTTGAGCAGCCCGCCCACCTTGAGGCCGCCCATCAGGGCGCCGCTGCTGTCGATCTCCCCGTAGGACAGGTCAAACCGGGAGAATAGGTTCCACTTGTCGGTGTGGTCGATCAGCGCATCACGGGCGGCAAACAGCGGGGTGGTGGACAGCATCAGCAAGGCGGCGGTCAGGAACTTTTTCATCACAAACTCCAGTGGTTACTCCATTGATAACCGGAAGCGGTCCGATGTTCAACTGTTCGTTCAGCGGCCTTGCGCCGGAAAGCGCCGGACCGTACACTCCGGAAAAAGGCGACATGATATGAAAATCTGGATGATCCTGGCAGCAGTGGCGGTAACGGTTTGTGGCTGTGCGAGCATCGGCGGGTTTAACAAGGAACCGCTGCGGGTAGGCATCACCCCGAATTATCCGCCGATGATTTTCATGCGCGACGGCGAGGTGGCCGGCATCGAAGCGGACCTGATGCGGCGGCTGGCCCGCGAGCTGGACCGGCCGGTGACGGTTGTTTCCATGCCTTGGGATGAACAGATCGACGCTCTGGTGGCTGGCCGGATCGACATCATC
>CALBHI010000228.1 GCA_937894535.1 uncultured Verrucomicrobiota bacterium | reverse complement strand
AAGTTGAAGAGCTTGCAGGGCCAGGACTTCATCGGGATCTTGCACGGGCTTTGCTTCTGGAGTGAATTTTTCCTTCTTGTTGAAATGAAGCAGCAACTGAATTTCGCGATTGTCTTTGGCCAAGCGGTACAACACGTGATAGTTGGCAATACGAGGCGTGATTTCCTTGGTGATGATTCCATTGCTGGTCCAGATCGCTATGGCGCTTGCATGTCTTTTCTTCAAAAAAATCGGAGCCGTTGGTGGAAGTGGATGTTTCTCGGGAGCGTTACTTTTCGGACCGGAATCCGGCGCGGTGCCTTTACTCGAAGTTAATTCAGTATAACCCGGGCTCGGCACAGGATTATTAAAAATTCCATCCCATGGTTTTATGTTGGGGAGGTTCACGCCAAACAACTGCTCCTTGGCTCTTGTAATGGCTGTATAGGCCCAGCGTTGCGAATGTTTGTCGGTATTTTGGTGCTCAAATACCACGACCGCGGCAGGCCATTCGCCACCCTGTGCTTTATGGCATGTGCCCGCATACCCATATTTGACCCGCAAGGCATTAAAGAACGCATCCTCAACAATGGTCTCGGTGAACGCCTTGGTGTTGGGCTTTAGATGGGGATGTCGCATCTTAAATTCGACATACAGCGCTTTTTGTTCTTCCGGCGAGATGTCTCGCCGGTCGCTGTACAAGACGTTTTCGAGAATACAAATACGCTGCTTGGTTTTCCCTCGCTCGGGCACTTCGTATCCGATCTCAATCGACCTGAACTTTAGTTCGATGTGTGTTTCAACCCCATCAACATAAATACGCGGCCTTTTGACCACAGGCTCCTCGTCAGTAGCCAGGACGATAGCTATATCGCCGTTCAACAATCCAGTCTTTCGATTGTTGGCAATGATCATGAGAAAGTCGCCGGGTCTCACCGGTTCGTCACCGGTTCCACCCCAAAGTGCCGCCCTGGTCAAGAGGTTGTAGCGTAGTGCCGCGTCATTGGTATAGGTGATGCATACAAACGGAGGGGGTAACTCATGTTTGTATGCTTCCTTCCACCGCTTGGCGATGTCTCCCGGTTCCGTCGCGATAATTTCCGGCTTCGCTTCATTAATCACTAGTTGGTTAAAACGATTGGACCTGATGTTCTCGCGAATGGCAGTGGCGGCGTCGAGTATTTTGCTCGAGGCCTTCTGGCGCACGACCTGGGTCAATTCACTTATTGAGGGTTCGATCGCGTATGTATTTTTCAGGTACAATTCATCCAGCGCCGGAGAACAGTTCATGCTCACGGGCGGAAGCTGGGCATCATCACCGATGAATAGAATTTTGGTGTGCTGGGTTGGGTCCTGGAGCCTGGCATACTCAAAAAGGTCCTTAAGAAGTCGGCCGGACCCAAAGCGAATGAATTCCCCTTCGCTTTCATTGTCAGAAACCATCGACGATTCATCCACGATAATGACCGTCCGGGTTTCGTCCTGAGCCGACGTTTTCAGCTGGAAGAAGAACTTGAAGCGGGAGTTCTTATCATCATGCTCCGTGAGTTCATCGAGGTTGTAAATGTACCGGTGGATCGTATGCGCTGGGATGCCGGTCTTTTCGGTGATAACCCGCGCCGCTCTACCCGTCGGTGCCAAAAGGGCCACCCCGAGATTCTTGTCGGCCAATAACCTTGCCATGTGGCCGATCAGAAAGGTCTTTCCCGTTCCGGCATAACCCTTCATCAACATGCAACGATTAGGGCCCGAAACGAACTGTTCGAACATCTGCATGGCGGACGTTTGGTCTTTGGTAAATTCAGCCATGTGACACCTATTACAAATCGATACAATGATGTAGACCGATGATCGGGAGGTGGTTACGATTCGATCGGTATTATGTGCGAGGCTGCACTACAGTCCAACCATATTTATAGAGCGGAGAACCTATGGGCAAGATATTCGACACCACTCCCGAAAAGTTGGGCTATCTGCTGGACAGTATTCATAACCGAGAGATCGCCTTGCCTGATTTCCAGCGGGATTTCGTCTGGGATGCTCGCGCCACCGAGGAACTCATTGAAAGCATTTGTCAAAATTACCCGGCGGGGAGTCTTCTGCGAATCAAGAACTCCAAGGATTTCTATTTTGCTCCCCGCGAGTTTTACGGATCGCCTGCATTGGATGGAAAACAACCATCCTATCTGGTGCTTGATGGCCAGCAACGGTTGACTTCGCTGTATCAGGCACTCTATGGCGCGGGCGACCATCGTTATTTTGTAAACCTCCAAGCCTTGATCGGGGGCGACGACCTGGAGGCTTGTGTCTTCTACACGAATCGGAGGGATGGTCAGAAGCTTTATGGAACCGTTCAGCAACAAAGCGATCAACTCGTGTTTCCCTTGGCGCGGGTTTTTGGAGCGGGTGAAGGTTTCGACGGATGGCTGGATGAGGTACTTGAATTGCGCACGGAAAGCGCGGATGACTTGAAAGTGTTGAAGAAAAAACTGCGCGAAGCATATCGGCAATCCATCGACCCTCTTGAACAATATGAATTTCCAATGGTCACGTTGGCTGAAGGAACGAAAGCCGAAGCCGTATGTACCATCTTCGAAACGCTGAATCGCACCGGGGTAAAACTTTCCGTGTTTGATTTGTTGGCGGCTCGTTTCTGGCCCCAGAGCGTCAGGCTCCGCGACATGTGGGACAAGGCTCAGGCTGATCATCCGAGGCTGGTATCGTTTGAGCTTGATCCGTACTACGTTCTCCAGGCGGTGGCGTTATTTGCGGCGACGGCCGCGCCGACCTGCAAGCGCAAGGATGTACTGCAACTCACGGTAAAACAGCTTCAGTCGGGATGGGAAGATGTCATAGGCGGCCTCGATCATGCCTTGGAAATTCTCGCCCATGATTGTGGAGTGCTCGTGCCGGCGTGGTTGCCATATAACACCATTCTGATCCCATCAGCCGCCGCGCTGGCGACAACTCTTGGCTTGAAGGGACCTGTTGTGGGAGCTGTAAGGGATAAGTTCAAACGATGGTTCTGGTGCTCGGTATTTGCTCAAGCCTACGAAAACGCGCCCAATTCGCAGTCGGCAAAAGACTTCGTTGAGTTAAAGGCATGGTTTGCCGGTGGGGAGCCTCCGCAGACCGTCAGAGACTTTACTTTCCGGCCCGAGGTATTGATGGAAACAACGCCCCGGCAAAGAGCGCTTTATCGGGGCGTGATGGCGTTGGTGTTGCGCAATGGTTCAAGAGATTTTCACAAAAAAGTACCCATGACGGCACAGATGATTGGCGAAGAAAAAATCGAGGACCATCACGTCATGCCAAAGGGCTTTCTGGAAGATGCCGGTATCGAAGCGAAGGCACAAACCCGTGATTGTGTTCTGAACCGAACACTCATCGATAGGCAGACGAACAATAACATCAGGAAGAAGGCGCCTTCAGTTTACTTAAAGGAAATAGAAGACAGTATTGGCGCTGTCGCCATGCGTGAAGTTCTGGATTCCCACCTTTTGCCGCCAGCCAAAGATGGTCCCTTGTGGCGGGATGATTTCTCCGCTTTTCTGGAGGCCCGCCAGCAATTGTTATGGGTTAAAATACAAGAGGTTACGCAGTAGTGGTGTGTCCAGTATGCGCAGGTGCTCCAATTGGCAAGTGGACGCATTTGGTATGATCGATTGAAAATCCCAATCGGAATGGGTTGGTTAGGCGAACATGAAGGAAACCGAACAATCGCCTTGCATTAACGTGCGCAACAATTCACGTTATCCGTGAAATGGCGCACACGAAAAAAGATGCTGGTCTTCACTATGTACGCAGCCTGCTTCAACGGGGATACCATACGTTTACCCGCAAAGAGGCGGAAGCGGTTCTGGGGGGAGGGACTTCGTTAAGCAACAAGTTAAGCCGTTTGGCTGACGATGGATGGATCATGCCGGTGGGGCGGGGGTTTTATGCCATTATTGAGCCGGGTGTGCAGCGTTATGGCTTTGCCGGACCTGAAAGCTTCTTGGACGCATGGGCTTCGTATCGGAGTCTCGAATATTATGTCGGCGGTCTGAACGCCGCGGAATTGCATGGCGCGTCGCATCAACGGGTGCAGGGGTATCAGGTGGTTACGTCACGTGCGTTGCGGCCGTTTATCCATAGCGACCTAAAGGTCACGTTTTTTCGCAAGTTGGATATTTCGGGGTCCATGTTCGAGCAAAGAGCGGTGTCTTCCGGATTCCTGCGCGTGAGTACGCCGGAAGTGACGGCCTATGATCTTCTGTTTTTCCCCACCATGTGTCGCTCGTTAAGCCGGGTGGCGACGATCCTGGTGGAGCTGGGTGAGGCTCTGAAGCCTTCCGCCTTGGGTCGGCTTGCCGAGTCGGGTTGTGAATTGGCCGCTTTGCAGCGACTGGGTTGGTTGTTGGATCATGTCGGGTGGTCAACGCTGACGGAGCCCTTGCGGCGAGCGGTAGAGAAACAACATTCGCCATGGCGTCTGCTGGAACCGGGTTTACCCCGGTCCGGGCCGCGAGACGAGAAGTGGTGCATCATCGCCAATTCGGACGTTCAGCCGGATATTGAAAGGAATCCGACCGCATGATTCCGGAGGCATTCTTGCGTGAATGGAGGGAACACACGCCCTGGTCTTCGGACCGGATGGTCGAACAGGATCTCATCATTTGCCGCAGCCTGGTGGCCATTTATTCGCATCCGGAACTCGCCCAACGCCTGGCTTTTCGCGGTGGTACGGCTCTGCATAAGCTATTTCTGGCACCGGCCCGCCGATATTCGGAAGATATCGATCTCGTTCAGGTTGAGCCGGGTCCCATCGGTCCGGTATTCGATGCGTTGCGGGATTGTCTGGGTTCTTTTCTTGGCAAACCCCAGCGCAAACAAGGGCCGGGTGTGGTGACGCTGAATTACCGCATCCCCGGAAACAGGCCGTCCGACCCGGCGTTGCGCCTGAAGGTCGAAATCAACTCACGGGAGCATTTCACCGTGCTGGGACCCGATCATCGTACCTTTTCCGTATCATCCCGTTGGTTTACCGGCACGGGCACCATCCAGACCTACAAGGTCGAGGAGTTGCTGGGCACCAAGTTGCGGGCGCTCTACCAGCGCCGGAAGGGACGCGATCTCTTCGATCTCTGGTTGGCCCTGACGTCGGTCGATATCGAACGCCCGTTGATTGTCGAATGCTTCAAGCGCTACATGGCCTTTATGAATCTGCGCGTTTCGGGATCGGAATTCCGGTTGAATATGCGCGACAAGGTGATTCACCCGGATTTCGTGCACGACATGGACAACCTGCTTCGTCCGGGTGAGACGTTTGACATTCAAGAGGCTCATGCCTTGGTGGACCGGGAAATGATTGAACTCCTATGAAAGCACAACTCCAGCCTATCCCCATTGTCGATCAGGTCATCGAGGAATACCGGAGTTACCTGCTGACGGAATTCCGGGCGCGGGATGAAAAACTGCGTGGCGACCTCAAGGCGGCACTGGACCGGCCACGGTTTCTGGCTCAGGAGGCGTTTTATCAGGCGCACCGCCCATTCAAGGCGGGTGGGCCGTGGAAGAGTCTTGGATTGGATGCCAAGCTCGCGGAACAAATGGAGATTCGCTCCCGATCCAGGGAAGCCTTCCTGCATCAGGATGTGTCCATCCGGCACTTGCTTTCGGCCGACGCCACGCCGTTGGTCGTGACCACAGGTACCGGATCGGGCAAGACCGAGTGCTTCTTGCTCCCGGTTATCCAAAATGCGATCGAGGATGCAGCGGCATTTAAGCAGGATGGCCTGACCGCGATCCTCGTGTATCCGATGAATGCGCTGGCCAATGATCAGGAGGAACGCATCGACCAACTATTGACCAGCTCCGGACATTCGCACATCCGGGTTGCCCGGTACGACCGCACCACGCCGGAGGCGGACCGCAACACGATGCGGCAGAATCCGCCGCATATCCTGCTGACCAACTACATGATGCTGGAGTACCTGCTGGTGCGTCCGGCTGATCGCGAAGGACTCTTCGCCAACCACCGCTGCCGGTTTCTCGTGTTGGACGAAGTGCATTCGTACCGGGGGAGTCTGGGGTCGAACATCGCGCTCTTGATTCGCCGGTTGAAAGCTCACCTCGAACGGGCGCGGCAGGATTGGAATGCCGGGGACCGGTCCAACCGTCGGCGCTTTCCAACCCTGATTCCGGTAGGGACCTCGGCGACCATTAAAAGCGTGGATGAGACGGGCAGGTCCCCGGCAGAGGTTCGTC
>CALBHI010000227.1 GCA_937894535.1 uncultured Verrucomicrobiota bacterium | reverse complement strand
TGGTCTGTTCCATAAGATGAAGCAGGCGGCGCCGGACAAAATTTTCCTGGAAGCACCCACCGGCGGCAAAGGTGCAACCTGCGTCAGTTGCGCCCATTGTCCGTGGATGGCGATGAATGGTCTGCGCAACCTAGCGCGGGTACTGGAAACCGGCCGGAACGAGATCGTCATCGACGAGGCGGTGCGCGAACGGGCGGTTCGGCCCATTCGCCGCTTGTTGGAATTCGCCAAGCAGCGCAAGCAGGTGGTGCTGGGAAACAACGATGCCTGACCTGAAGTCTGCATCGCCCGGACCTCATTCAGGGTCACGATCGCTTGCCGACACCACAAGATGCCGCCGTGGAGGGAGAAGGTAACCGACCACCTCCTTGTCGCAATTGACCACTGGCCATCACGACGGCCACGGATAAAACCCGGCGGCGGCGACGCATACCCGATGGATCAAACGGGACACGGTGGATGGACCGCGAAAATCGGATGCGATCGCCGCTGGCCACCGGGTGGATCGTTCAGCGTTTGCGATCTTCCTGGATCTGCAAATGACCCTCGCCAGCGGCTCGCGGCGGCGGCCACCGGCTTTCCAGCTTGATCCGCAGTCGCAGGTTGTTGGCCGAATCGGCGTGGCGGATCGCGGTTTCGTAGCTGATCCGGCTGGATTCGTACAGATCGAACAAGGCATCATCGAAAGTCACGATGCCTTGTTCGCTGGAGCGGGCCATCACGCTCTTGAGCTCCTTGACCCGCCCCTGAAAGATCAGCTCGGCCATCAGCGGGGTGTTGAGCAGGATCTCCACCGCCGGAACCAGCCCCGGTTGGTCCTCGCGCGGCAGCAGGCGCTGCGAAATGAACGCCTTTACGTTGAAGGACAGATCCATCAGCACCTGCGCCCGTTTCTCCTCGGGGAAAAAATTAATGATGCGATCGAAGGCCTGATCGGTGTTGTTGGCATGCAGGGTAGTCAAGCATAGATGGCCGGTTTCGGCGAAATTGATCGCGGCCTGCATGGTCTCCCGATCTCGCACCTCGCCGATCAAAATCACGTTGGGCGCTTGACGCAGCGTGTTCTTCAGGGCCACCTCGTAGGACTCGGTATCCGTGCCGACTTCACGCTGGTCCACCAAACATTGCTTGTGTCGATGGAAAAACTCGATGGGATCCTCAATGGTAATAATGTGCTCCTGGCATTGGCCATTGCGATAATCCACCATGGCCGCCATGGACGTGGTCTTGCCGCAACCGGTACCGCCGAGGAAAATCACCAGACCGCGCTGGGTCATGGCAA
>CALBHI010000226.1 GCA_937894535.1 uncultured Verrucomicrobiota bacterium | reverse complement strand
CTGGTTGAAGTCGCCATCAAGGACAACGGGCGGGGCATACCCGCCGAGGTGCTCGACAAGGTGTACTCGCCCTTCTATACGACCAAGGCCCGCGGCATGGGGCTTGGCTTGCCAATCGTAAAACGGACGGTGGTGGATCATAACGGAAGGCTGTCGATCGACTCGGGCGATCACGGCACCAACGTGGTGATCCAGTTGCCGGTTGCCGAGGAATCCGCCGCCGGGAGGTCGCCATGAAACGTCTATTGATCGTCGATGATGAAATGGGCAGCCGCCAGTCGCTGCACGCCGTGTTCAGCACCGAGTACAAGGTGTACCTCGCCGAAAACGCGAAGAATGCGCTGGCCCGCCTCGGCGAGACCCGTGTCGATCTGGTGTTGCTCGACTACATGATGCCCGACATGGACGGGGTGACTCTGCTGCGCGAGATCCAGGCCCGGTATCCGGACCTCCCCTTCGTCATGGTCAGCGCCTCGTCCACGCTCCGCCCGGTGGTGGACGCGATGCGCGCCGGCGCGTTTGATTTCGTGTCCAAGCCGTTTGATGTCCAGGAGCTCCGCGCCGTGGTCGCGCGCGCCCTTGAGCACAGCACCCTCAAGCGCAAGGTTGAAGTGCTGCAGGAGGAAGTGGCCCGGCGGTTCGCCGTCGATGCCATCATCGGCCAGTCCGGCCCGATGCGCGAGGTGCTCGACCTGGTCCAGCGCGCCGCGGTGGCCGATGCGACCGTGCTCATCTGTGGCGAAAGCGGCACCGGCAAGGAACTGATCGCCCGCCAGCTCCACAACGCCAGCCCGCGCCGCGACGAACCGTTCGTGGCGGTTCACTGCGGTTCGTTGCCCGACTCGCTGATGGAGAGCGAACTCTTTGGCCACGAGAAGGGCGCCTTCACCGGGGCCGACCGCCGCAAGCCGGGGCGCTTCGACATGGCCGGTTCGGGCACGCTGTTCTTCGACGAGGTCAGCGAGATGTCGCTGGCCACCCAGGCCAAACTGCTGCGTGTATTGCAGGAGCGCGAGTACATGCGCGTCGGCGGCACCCAGGTGCTCCGCACCAACGCCCGCCTCATCGCCGCCTGCAACAAGGACCTCGCCCGCGAGGTGCAGGAGAAGCGGTTCCGCGAGGACCTCTACTACCGCCTCAACGTCGTGCCGCTGGTGATGCCGCCGTTGCGCGACCGCCCCGGCGACATCCCGCTGCTCGCCCGCTACTTCCTTGATCTCTTCCGCCGCAGCATGAACGTGCGCACCGAGGATTTCGCCCCGGACACCCTCGCCCTGCTCAGCGGCTACCGCTGGCCCGGCAATGTGCGCGAAATGCGGAACGTCATCGAACGCGCCGTCGTGTTGCACGGGCACCACGCCCTGCTCCCGCCGGAAGCATTGCCGGTCGAATTCCGCGGCGTCACCACGGTCGCTCAGCCGTCGGCCTCGCTGGCGGAGGGCGTAACGGTGACGGCACCAGCCGTCTCGTTCCAGCCGCCCAACCTTCCCGTTCCCGTGCTGGGACGCCAGACCCTCGCCGAGGCGGTCGCCGCCTTCGAGCGCTCGCTGGTCGAACAGGCGTTGCGCGAAGCGAACGGGGTCCAGACCCGCGCGGCCGAACTGCTCGGCACGACCCGCCGCATCCTCAAGTACCGGATGGACAAGCTCAGGATCGCCGATGCTTCCCCGGGAGAGACCCCGGCGGAATCGCCTCCGGTTGAGGTGGTAACACCGGTGGAATCACCCGAGGCCTTCGGTTTCGCGCCATCCCCCGCGGCGATCGAATCCGCGCCGCCGGCCCTGCTCGCCCCGCCCGCGGATGCCGCGGCGGGTTGGCGCTAACCCCTTTCGCACGGAGCCGCCCGCGATTTTACGCTTGTCAGGGCACGGCCTTCCCTCTACCGTCCGCACCCTTAGTCCCGCTGTGCGGGATGGAAGCGAGTGCCCGGTCGCCTCTGGCCTGGGCCAAAGCGGATTGGAATGCCTTGGGGGCAAGCGGACCGCGCGTGTGCGCAGGCCGGTTGCCGCCGGGCTGAACGAACAACTGAGGAAAGACACATGGAAACCGGTTCCCTGACCGTAAAAGTAGCCGTCCAGGATCTTCTGGACGCAGGCCTGCACTTCGGACACCAGACCAAGCGCTGGAACCCGAAGATGAAGAAATACATCTTTGATGCCCGCAACGGGATCTACATCATCGACCTCGACAAATCCCTCGAATGCCTGAAGAAGGCCCAGCAGTTTATCTACGACACGATTTCGCTCGGCCGCAGCGTGCTGTTCGTCGGCACCAAAAAGCAGTCGTCCGGCCCGGTCAAGGCGCTCGCCGAGAAGTACAACCAGCCCTACATCGTCAACCGCTGGCTCGGCGGCACGCTGACCAACAGCACGACCATCCGCCGCAGCGTCGCCCGCATGCGCGAACTCGACGCCATGGAGCAGAGCGGCAACTGGGGCCAGCTCAACAAGCAGGAAGTGTCCCGCCTTCGCCGCGAACTCGAGAAGCTCCGCTTCAACCTGAGCGGCATCGCCAGCATGGAGCAGTTGCCGGGCGCGCTGTTCATCGTCGACACCAACCGCGAGTCGATCGCGGTGGCCGAAGCCCAGCGCCTGGGCATCCCGCTGATCGCGCTGGTCGATACCAATTCCGATCCCGACGCGATTGATTACCCGATCCCGGGCAACGACGACGCCATCCGCGGCATCCAGCTCATCCTCGACATCACCGGCGAGACGATGGAGAAGGCGGTGGGCGAGTACTCCCGCGTCGCCGCGGAAG
>CALBHI010000225.1 GCA_937894535.1 uncultured Verrucomicrobiota bacterium | reverse complement strand
GTTCGCCTCGGCCGGCGTGCGCCCCGCGAACGACATGGGGGGCATGCGCCTGGAGCTGTTCTCGATGCTGGCCCAGGCAGCGATCGAGCGCCTCGGCGTGGCGCTGATCCCGCCCTTCCTGATCCAGCAGGAGCTCGCCGCCGGCAGCCTGATCAGTCCCTGCCTGCGCAGCTTCCCGAGCACGCGGGCGTACTACCTGATCGTGCCCGAGGGCAAGGCGGTGACCAGCAACAGCGTCTGGGCCATCATCCGTCCGGCCTTGCCGCCCGGTTTCAGCACGATGTCCGCACCGGTCGACGGATACGACCTCAGCTTCGGCGGCGATTTCGGTGCCGCGCTGGCCGGGGTGTTGAATGGTCATAATGTTCCCGGCAACGGCGCCGAGGCGTTTATCCTCGAGTCCAGCGGGAACTACATCCACCTGTTCCTCGATGCATCCGATGTCTGGCGCGAAGCCGGTCCGGGAACTCCGCTGGCCACCCAGACCCTGAACCCGGGGCAGGGGGTGGTCATCGCCAACCGTCAATTCACCACGGTCTATCCGGAATTCCGCGGTCCGGTTGGCAATACCTCCACGGACACCATCACCATTCCGTCCGGGGGGTACACCATCCTTGGATTCTCCGAAGGCCGCCACCTCACCTTGGCCCAGGCCTTCTCGGACATCACGGCCGGTGGCGGACCGGTCGGGTCCTTCGACGAAAACGCCGCCGACATGATCCTCGTCCTCAACAGCAACGGATCTTATACGCCGTTGCAACGGCTGCCGAATGGCACCTGGCTGGATCTGACCACGTTTACGGCATCGTCGCTGCGCTTCACGCCCGGTGCGGCTTACTGGTACTACCGCGCCCCTTCTGCCCCGGCCATGACGGTGAGGTTCTAATGAAACGCATGCTTCTCCAACGCCTCGCCCGCAACCTCGTGCTGCTCGCCCTCGCGCTGCTGATGGGCCATGACGCTCCCGCGGCCATCCTCCAGATCGAGGACTTTTCCGTCGATCCCACCGCCGGCTGGTCCAGCCGCGACGGCGAAATGACCGTCGAGAACGACAGCGGTTCGTTGCTCGGCACCTTTGCCGACCAGGATGTCCCGTTCTTCGAAAGCGATGCCTTCCGGGTTGATGCCGCCCCGTGGATCGGAAATTACAACACCCTGTACCCCGGTTATGCCTCGCTCAGTTTCGATTTCTTCGCCGCCACCGTCTTGCCCTCGGCGATGATCATCCGCATCGGGAATGGCTCCACCACCTTCATCCGCAACCTGCTGCCCCAGGTCGCCTCCATCGGCGCGTGGATTCCCGGTATCGCCGTGCCGCTCGCCTACGATGCCTCCTGGCTCGGTGGCGATTCCCTTCAATTTGGCTCCGTGCTCGCCGGTGTGACCTTCATCGACATCCAGGTCGCCCGCAACGGCATCGCTGAACATCAGTTCCGCATCGACAATTTCAGCTTGCTCGATGATCCGATCGACAACGGGGGTGGCGGCGATGGTGGCCCCAGCGCTGTTCCCGAGCCGAACGTGCTCAGCTTCATTGCCGCTGGTGTTGCCATGCTCTATGCGGTGCGCCGTCGCCTGACCCGACCCGTTTCGCTTGCCCGCACCTGAGCGGTGCGGCATGATCAGGCGTACGATGACTCGACGGACCTTCATCCGGCTCCTGTTCCTTGTCGGCGCCGCGTGGCTGCTTCCGGGTGGCCGCGCCACCGCCAATCCCCGCATCGAAACCTTCACGGCCGGCCTGAATGGCTGGACCAACCTGCCCGGCTCCACCGTGTGGCGGCCAACCAACCAAACCGCCGCCGTGACCTTTGCCGCATCGCCGCTGCCCGCCAGTTCCTCCCTCGTGTTCACCGGATTCCCCGACGTGACGGAATTCACTGGCGACTACCGCGCTCTCGGGCACGAAGCCATCGGTTTCGCCTTTCGGGCCGACAATGTCCTGCCTACCTCCCTCCAACTCACCCTGTCCAGCGCCAGCACCGGCTACTTCGTGTTCGTTCACCCCGCCGTAACCGCCACCGGGATCTGGTACCGCTTCCTCATCCCGCTTGAAAGCAAAGCCCGGGGACCCTGGGATGGCGATGATGCCGCCCTGTTTGATTCCGTCCTGTCCGCCATCGACACCGTTAGCATCACGGTCGTCAAGCCGGCTACCGTGGCCGCCGCACGTTTCCGCGTCGATGACATCGTCGTCGACCGCCTGCACACCCTCAGCACGCCCGAACCCGCCACGAACCTCGTGCACCTGCCCGCCGCCCATCTCCAGACCGGCCTCACCTATCACATCGAACTCGCCATCGAACCCACCCTCTGGACCAATGCCGCCGTCTTTACCGCCACCGGCCGCACCGACCGCATCACCCTGACCAATCCGGCGGACCGTGCCATGTACCGCATCACCCTGCCGTGATGTGGACTGCACGAAAACGTACTAAAACGGCATACACAAGTGCTTAATAGTTCTACATTCACCTCGTGTTCCGGGTAGTTTAGATCGATAAGAAAGATGTTAGGGCGCAGGTGCGCCGAATGCCACCGTGCAAAAATGCTTGGGAGTTGGAACATGAATATGCGGAAACTACGGTTGTCTTTTGTTAAAGCGGGATGCGTGTGCGGATGGCTGGTCGCAGGAACGGTAGCGCCTTCGTTGGCGGCGAACCTGTCCTGGAACGGCGGCGTGGCTGGTTCGTGGCAGGACGGTGCGGGCGGGTGGCTCAATGGGGTTACCCCGGCGACCTGGAACAATGCGAACCCGGATTCGGCATTTTTTGATGGCACCGCACCGTTGTCCGTGGCGGTCGATGGCGGCGGCATCCGCGTGGGGGACGTCGTCGTCTCGGTCAGCGGGTACACCTTCAACGGTCCCGGTGCCCTCGAGTTGGCCGGTCCCGTTGATTTGGATGCAGGGGTCGGCCTGACCATCGCCGCCGGCATCACCGGCACCTACGGTCTGCTCAAGGAAGGCGACGGCACGCTTGTTCTGACCAACAGCGGCAAAACCTATACCGGACCTACGGTCATCAATGCCGGTGCCGTGCAGGTCTATGCCCTCGGCGGCGGTTTTCTCGGTGCGACCTCGACCCAGTTGGTCGAGCTGGCCGGCGGTCGCCTGCAGGCCCTGTTCGCCGCGGGAACCACCCCCAGCAACACCATCCTGGTCGGTGCGGCCGGTGGCGAGATCCGCAACCTTGGCAACGACACGCAACGTTGGATCATCAACGGGAGCCGCATCACCGGCAACGGCACGTTGACCCTGTCCTTCGGCACCAACAACACCCGCTATCAACTGGTCACCGGCCAGAATGCCTTTACCGGAAAATGGATCATCAACAGCGGGGGCAACCAGAACCGGTACGCCGACTTGTTTTCCAGCACCGCATTCGGCGGAGCCACCGGCGCGGATGCGATCACCCTGGAAAACTCCGGCTCGGTCGCCCTGCGCAACGGCGTGACCCTCGGCAGCGTGACCCAGGGCATCACCCTCGGCACCGGCGTTGCCCGCATCATCGCCGCCGGCGGTTCGACCGGCGTGGTGGCTGCCGCGATTTCCGGACCGACCTCGAACGCGATCCAGTTCGCCACCGAAAACGCCGGCAGCCTCCTGATCATCTCGAACACCGCCAACAGCTGGCTCGGTGAAACCACCATCAGTGGCCCCGGCCTCGTCCGCCTCGGTCTCGACGGGACCCTTCCCGACAACGGCCGCAACCTCGTGATCAACGGCGGGGCGACCTTGGACCTCAACGGCTTCGATGAAACCATTCCCGGCCTGTTCGGCGGTGGCGTGGTGGAGAACCTCGGTGACGATACCTCCGTGCTGACCGTGGGCCTGAACAACGAGAATCCGACCTTCTCCGGATCGCTCCGCAACAGCAGCATCGACGGTGCAGTGCTTGAGCTGACCAAAGTCGGTACCGGCATCCAGACCTTGAGCGGCACAAATACCTACACCGGCTGGACCCGCGTGGAAGGCGGCATCCTGCTGCTCTCGGGGCAGGGCTCCATCGCCAACAGCCCCGTCATCGATGTGCGCGCCGGTGCCACCCTGTCGGCCAACACCCGCACGGATGGCACATTCACGCTGGGCTCGTCCCAGTTGCTGACCGGTGACGGCGCTGTGCGCGGCAACGTGACCAACAACGGTACGATATGGACCGGCAGCAACCGCGTGGGCAACCTGGTGGTCAGCGGACAGTATGCGCAAACCGTATCGGGCAGCATGAGCATCTACGTCATCGACGGGGTGCCGAGCGGCTTGCGGATAACCGGCCCGGCTTCGCTGAACGGCGGATTGGTCGTCAACCGTGAAGGCACCCAGCCGCCGGTTGGCACCGTCATTACCGCCCTGACCATGTCCGCCCGCTCCGGTACGTTCGCCACCACCAACCTCTTCACGTTGCCTGCGGGTAGCGGCTGGGACGTGACCTACACCGCGACCTCGGTGCTGCTGTCGGTGACCGGCGCCGCGCCGGTGTCCGGCTACGCCGCCTGGGCCGCCGGGATCACCAACGGACTGACCAACCTGACCGACTCGGCCACCGGCGACGGATACCAGAACCTGCTGAAGTACGCCACCGGTTCCAGCCCGACCACCCCCGATCTGGTGGCCCGCATGAACGCTTCGATGGCGGCCGGCACCCTGAGCCTGGTCTTCAACCGCGACACGAATGCGACCGATGTCGTGTACGTCGTGCAGGGCAGTGATTCCGTGGCCAACAACGCGGTGTGGGTCGGCATCGCCACCAATACTGGCGGCGTGTGGAGCCCGCCGGTCGCGGTGGAAACCGGTAGCGGCAATCCGGTAAGCGTGCGGGTGCCCGATTCGGTCACCGGCGGAACCAACCGCTTCCTGCGCCTGCAGGTCGCGTTGCCCTGACGTTTCAGCGCGGGATCGCCTGCAACAGCCGCGCACGGCCTTCCGCCCCGGCGGAGGTCCGTGCCGCGCGGCCCGCCGCCAGCGCCGCGGCCCGTTGATCGCGGGTCGTGATGAGATCGGTCAGCATCCGGGCCAATTGTCCCGCATCGACTGCTTCCATGTCCACCCGCGCGTCCGGACATCCGAACCAGCGCAGCAAGCCCTCGTGTTTGGCCGCGTAATAGGCGTTCTTGGTGAGCGCGAGGGAAGGCACATCCGCGCCGAGGGCAAAGAGCAGGGCGTGGTAGGAGGTGCCGGCGAAGGCGGTGCAACGCGATGCGATGCCGCGCAGCGTGGCCGCGTCATGCCGGGCGCGCACGACCGTGGTGCGGTCCGCGTGCTTCATCAGGTTGACCACCCGGTCCGCGCTCGCCCGGTCGTCGTCGGCCGGGTCGTAGGTGATCGGCAGGAATACCACGTGCACGCTGGTTGCTTCGATCAGTTGATCGAGCGCGGCGGCCAGCGTGGCGTGGCCGGTGTCCGCGTAACCGGCGGCATAACTTGCAGCATCGCGGAAATTCACCCCGAACAACGGGCGGTCGAGCGGAACGCCCTCCGCGCGCAACGCGGCACCGACCGCCGTGTCATCCGCCGGGGGCCGCAGTTCCGCGTCATCGCCCGTATGGACCACCCGGTCCGGCGGCGCGCCGAGGGCGAGGGCAACCGCGCGCGAGGTGTCGCCGTCGCGCACCCCGCACACGCAGGCGATCCGGAAAAAGCGCCGCGCCATCCACCGGTCGAGCGGATGATCAAACGGGCCGATCCCCTGGCTGGTCATCACCAGCGGCACGCCGAGTACACGCAGGGCGAGGGCGGTGATCGCTTTCGGATAGAGCCAGCCGCGCCAGAACACGCTGTTGAACGAGCCGCTGCCGTGCACGATCACCGCGGCGCTTCCGGCCAGCCGCTCGATGGCAACACGGTTCACCGGAGGAACCAGCCGCGCGCACCACGCCGCCGGCGCGTGTTTCCAAAGCGCCACCTGCACAAGAAAACCGAGTCCGCGCCAGGCAAGTTGCGCACGGCTGACCGGCTGGTCCGAAGGCGCGGCGAGCAGGGAGGTGTCATGGGAGAGGTCGCACGGAATAGCGAAATCGCGTTGCGAGCGTTCCGGGTTGCGGGTCAGCAGTCGGATGCGTCCGGTATAGCCGTTGGAGGCCAGCCAGCCGATCAGTCCGCGCATCATGGCCAGGTCGCCCTCGTTGTCATGGGTGGCGCTGCCGTAGAGCACGACCGGCTTCATGGCGTGGTCTCGAAGAAATGTCGGGTTCGCGGTTCGGAGGTGTTCCACGTTCCATCCACGCGGTGCAGTTCGGAAGGCGAGGGCCAGGGCACGGTCGCGGTCTCGATGCCCACGCGGTTGTGATGCCAGCCTTTTTCCAGTTCGTGCGGGGCGAATACGCGCGATCCGTATTTCTCGATGAGGTGCCTCCGGCTCAGGGTCAGGTAATGGCGCAACACAAACGGGGTGGGGGCGATGACCCGCCCGGGGAACTGCGCATCGTGGCCGCCGGAGCTGGCGAGGTCGATCGGGACCGCACTTTTTTTCCAGGCGCGGATCAGCCGCAGCGGGCGTGGCTCGAAGAAATAATACCACCGCATGCCGGCTACGTAATCGCGCCCCTCCCAGGCTTCCTTGTCGGTGGTGGGCACGAAGACAAACTCGTTGAAGTTCACCGCATTCGCGCCCTCCTCCTCGACCCGATGCAGGGCCTCCGGCAGCGTGAGCCCGGGGAATGGGGATTCGGGAATCTCGTCGGCATCGACATGGATAAACCAATCGGCATCCAACTCCGCGGCCAAAGCCTGTTTGTGCTGGAGCATGGCCTCCCAGTCGTAGTGGCCAGGGTACGGGTGCACCTCGTGCCGCACCAGATGCGCAGGGCCGAGGGTGCGGATGATCTCCGGGGTGCGGTCGGTCGATTCGTTGTCGATGACCGCGATCTGCAGGCCCTGCTCGACCAGGTGTTGCAGGCAACGGGCCAGGCCATGCTCCTCGTTGCGCACGGCGAGCAGCGCCATGACGCGGGGAAGGCGCGCCGTCATCGCTGAAGCCTCCGGATGAAGCCGGCCTTGATCAAGCGTGCCCACAAACGGAAAAGGTTGGCGTGCCCGCGCCCGAGAAGAATCCCCATCAGCTCTTGTTCATGGCGGGTGATGGCCTCGACCAGTTCGGGCGAACGTGTATCCAGGCGGGACAGGGCGCCGAGCGTGCGTCCGGCCATGTGCTGGCGGTAGCGGAGAACGAGGTCGCGCACGGCGAGGATGATGGACGGATCAGTGCCGCGCGCCTCGAGCCGCTTCAGGTTCGCCTCAGCGTGGTACAACACAATGTCGGCGGGAATCTCGACCTGGTGGATCAGCGTCGGCGTAAGTGGCAAGGGAAAGGCCGTGCACCTGTCCAGCGCCCCGGCGGCCAGCAGGTTGAGCATGGTGCGCACGCACTTTTCACACCGGCCGCAATTGTAGGTGTCGTCGGGATTCTTGAAGCAGACCCGGAGGTGCTGAAGCGCAGTGTCGCTGGTGGCGACGAGGTCGGTTTTCTCGTCGCGTGTCCGATCGGCGCTGTCGTGGGTCACGGCGAGGCACTCGCTGCCCAGGTGGGGATCGGTCATGGGGTGGGAGCCCAGCGGGTCGAGGTGGCGGTAGGTTTCGGATGAAGGGATCAATACCCGGCGCACGGTGCCGCCGAGCGCGTGACCGACCCCGATCAAGGCGTTGCCGAACTGCTGGTAGGTCCAGGAGACATGGCGCTCGGTGATCTCGCGGCTGTTGGTTTCGACCTCGATCAGCCGTTTGCCGAGTCCGGCAGCGGCATGCCGAAGGGATGCGGAGATCCGCTGGCGCAGCGCGGTGCGTACAAGTGGGATGTCGAAGCCGTGGACAAGGACCAGGTCGGTTACGGTCTCGCGGTGGCGCAATGCCGTGTGAAAGGCATCGACGCCTCCGGAAAAAAACGAAGCTACCCGCAATCCTGGCGCAGCGGGCGGGACGCCGGGCCGGTATCCGCGCACCGTGAATCGACGGCTGTCCGGATACCAGGTGGTGTAGATGGTCTGGACGGTATGCAGTCCCTCGATCAAGGCCGGGCTCAGTTCACCCGTCACCTCGAAATCGGCCTGACGATGCATCGCCGTGGAGAATAGGGATACGATAAACGGTTCGAGCCGGGGATGGACCGGCACATCGGATGGGACGCGGAACCACATCCGGTCCTGCTCTCCGCCGATCTCCACCGGTGCGGACAATTCGGTCCAGACTCCGTGGCATTCCACGGAAGGCGCGCCGACGACAATCCGGTTCACCGCGGTTCCTTGGGGAAAAAGTCGCCGAGTTTCGGGCCGGGTTGGCGCAGGGCGTTGCGGGCCATGGATTGGGTTTGCTGCCGGGCCATGCGTGTGCATTCCTCGAGGAACACCGCGCAGGACATGGTCTGCACGCCGGCGGCGAGCACGGTTTCGCGCTCGCGGCGGTCGTTGGTCACCACCAGCCAGTTGGCGGGATTCGTGGCCTGGTGGACGAGGCGTTCGATGACCGTGTCGGCAGTCTGGCCGGACGAGGAATAGATGATCTCGATGGCCTGGATGCCGCCGGGACTGCTGGCGCCGGATTGCTGGCCGTCGAAGACCACGGTGACCTGCTGGGCCATCGCGGTGGCGGTGCGGGAGATCTTTTCGACCAGGACTTCGCGGGCGCGGCGCAGGTTGTCGGCGACGATACGTTTGGTTTCGGGGTCGCGGTGAATCAGGCTATAGCCGTCGATGATCAGTCGCTGGTAGGCCATGCCGCGACCGCTCCGTTCAGCGGCCGGGCGCAGGTCCGGTCGACTCGCGCAGCACCAGCGATACCGGGAGGACCTCCTGGTAGGTGCTGGCCTGCTTCTTGAAGATCGACAGGGCTCCGTCCACCGCCAGCGTACCGAGGCGGTACAGGTCATGGCGGATCGTGGTCAATCCCGGGGTGGTGAATTGCGAGGGCGGGATGTC
>CALBHI010000224.1 GCA_937894535.1 uncultured Verrucomicrobiota bacterium | reverse complement strand
CGCACCCGTCGTTTGACGGCTTGCGCCGGATCCGCATCCGCGCCGATGAGGTGATGTCGCCGCTCCCGCCAGCGTTGCCGGGTCATCCGTTCGCGGCCGCCTTCGGTGGCGGTATCGATGGCTGGCATACCCTGTTGCGCAACCGGAATACGACGCGGTACATGGTGCATCTGCACGGCATCGACCAGATCGCCCCGGATCCGGACTACAAGGCGACGGTGAGCGAATGGCTTCAGGACAGCGCGCACGTGGCGGGAGTGGATCTGATCGAGATCGACTCCAACCTGCGCCAGGTATTGGTGCGTGATCTGGGTGGCCGCTGGGACGAGGCGTATGCCTTGGCCCCGTATGGCCTGGCCCACCTGCTGCAACCGGTGTGCGCCGGCCTGCGGCTCGGTGGTGACCTGTCGTACGCGGAACTCCAGCGGTGCCGGGTGGCCACCAAATACAATCCGTTGCTGAACCCGATGTTCAGCGCCGCCGCGGTGCACCTGATCAATGACAGCATGGACACGTACCGGCACGAGAAGGCCGCCTGGCTGGCCGAAAACCACCCGTGGGTTCTCCCCCGGCTACAGGTATGCATGAGCCGTCTGACGTCGGACTTTCGGGGCGGACGCAACTGCGGCGTCTGCGAAAAATGCCTGCGTTCCCTCGCCGCTTTCCGGATGTGCGGTGCACTTGATCTGGCCCAACCAGCCTTCGACGCCCCCTTCGACCTTGAACGCCTGGCCGCCACCACCATCCCGTTCAGCGGTCTTAGCGAAGTCAAGATCACCTACCACCTGACCATGTTGAGAACCTTGAAGGAACGGGGCGCAGATCCGGACCTGCAACGCGCCCTGACCTCGTTGATCCTCCGGTCGCGCGCGGTTTGGCCAAAAGGTCCGCTGGCCTCGATCACCGACGCGTATCCGCGCTGGCAGGCCTCGCCCGCCTGGTCCTCCTTGGTGCACGACCAGGCGGAACACCTGCTCGATCTCGCCCTGCCGCTGGCCGATCCGCACGAGGTGCGCGGCGGTCTCGACGCTGCGGTGCTCGACCTGTGGCCAAAGCTCGTGCGGCAGGCGTGGGCGCGCCGGTTCCGCGCCGGAGGGACGTCCCGGTGAGCGTGACCTTCCATCCGCCGGGCGAACCGGGCTGCTCGCTGTTCATCCCCGGCCCGTCGTTGTACGAGGCCCCGGGAGGCGATCACGGGTACCGGTTTGATGTCTGGCTCAAGCGACCGGGCGGGCGCGACAGCCTGCTCCAGACCATCACCTGGACAAGTTCATTGCCGATCCGGTTGCGCTCGGGCGACGGCAACACCGCGCTGGCCTCGGTGCTGCTGCCGGCGATGGCCATGGGGCTGCCGGTGCGCATCGAGGCTCCGGTTTCGCGAGGCCTGCTGAACAACCTTGTCGACTTCCAAACGATCTTCCATGCCTGGTTTCCGTCGCTGCACATCATCCCGATCGATGCGCCGTGCGCCGACGTTTCGCCGGTCGCGGCAGCGTCCGGCACGGCGGCCTTTTTCTCGGGCGGCGTCGATGGATTCCACACGCTGCGCCGCAACCTGAACGATGTGTCCACGCTGGTGATGCTGCACGGCTACGACCTCGACCTCGAGCGAACCGACCACCGCTTCGTCGTCGAGGATTACCTGCGGACGATCGCCTCGGAATTGCGGCGCGACCTGGCGGTGATCCAGACCAACCTGCGCAGCTTCACCGACCGGTATGTCTGGTGGGGCGACCAGTGCGGCATCGCCCTCGGCGCGGCGGCGTACCTGCTGGAGGGATCGGTTGGCCGCATGCTCGTCGCCTCCAGCAACACCTATGCGGATTTCGTTCCGTGCGGGACGACGGTGCTGACCGATCCGCTGTTGTCCACCGAGGCGATGGAGATGGTGGTCGATGGCGCGACCACCCCGCGCATCGACAAGGTATTCGAACTGGCCCGATGGGATTATGCGCGCGAGCGGTTGCGGGTGTGCTGGCGCATGCCGGCGACGGGATTGAATTGCGGGCGGTGCAACAAGTGCCTGCGCACGATGACTGCGCTGTGGCTGGCCGATGCACTGGACCGTTCGCCGACGTTTCCAGAACCGCTCTCGCCGGAGGTCATCGCCCGCGAGCCGCTCAATCCGTTGCACGCGTGGTTTGCCATGGAGAACATCCAGCGGGCGCGTTCGCTCGGGCGGGGAGACCATCCGGCCATCCGGGCGTGGGAGCAAGCGCTCGCGCGCTGCCAGGCCGGCGTTGCACCGCCGCACGCGGATGCGCTGGCCCGGGACCTGGCACGCGATCCGTTCACCGCGCAATGGCTCGCCGATCATGCCGGGGAGCTGATCGCGGAAACCGGACGGCGCAATCCGGGTGCGCTGCTCGCCGCCCTGCAACGGCAGGCGCCAGAGGAACTCGCGGGATTTTTCACGCGTTACCGGTGGAAGGCGCCGGCGGCGTTGGCGGGACGGGCGATCCGCCGGCTGGCTGGAATGTGACGCACCACGCCGGTCGGCGCGGCGGTTGATCAGTATTCGAAGCTGACCGGAACAACCTGACCCGGACCGATCTGCAACCGCGGCACCGAGGGCTGGAGGTTGGTGCTTTCGCTGCGCAGGAAGATGATCGGCTTATCGAAATTCGGGAAGGCAGCCTCGGCGGCGGCGATGGTCGGGGCGATGTCCGATGCATCGGGTTCGTCCACGGCCAGCAACACCGGCTCGGGCAGGACGTCGGCCGGAATGGACTCATCGAGCACGGCCAACGGAGCGGTCGCGGGATCGCGCGGGAGGACGAGGGCGGTGACGGCGATCAGGGCCAGAGCGGCCGTGCCATAGGCGAGGGCCGGGTGCTCGAAGACGAACCAGGCGCGCAGGCGGGAGGCCCAGCCCGCGGGTTCCTGACGGATCTGCTGGCTCACCGCGCGCAGGCATCGCTCCATGGCGGCGTCGGAAGGCTGCTCATAGCGCTTGAGGGAGATGAGGTTGCGAACGGCGATGAGGCGGGCGACGTCGGCCTGGAGGGCGGGGTCGCGTTGCAGGAGGGCCTGCGCGTCAGGGGGGAGGGTTTCTCCGGCGTGTTCGAGGCAATAGGTCTTCAGTTCACTCTCATTCATGGCGCATATTCCGCTAGTTCCGACTGCAGGAGCTGCCGTGCGTAAAACAACCGCGACCGCACGGTTCCCGAGGAAACCCCGAGCATTTTCGAGATCTCCTCGTGCGGGACGCCCTCGATGTCGTGGAGGACGACGACCGCTCGATGTTTGTCGGACAGCTTCTGCAGGGCTTCGTTCAATTTTTCCTGCAGCTCCGACAGGGTGGCATCGCGGAACGGGGATTCCTTCGAGGACAGCTCGACATAAGCCTTGTCGCGCTCGACGCCGCCATCCATGTCATCGAGGCTGAGGCCGGCGCGCTTGTTGCGGCGCTTGACGTAGTTGATCGCGCGGTTGACGGCGATGCGGTAAACCCAGGTGTAGAACGAGGAGTCGCCCTTGAACCGCTGCAGGGCATCGTACGCCTTGACGAACACGTCCTGGATCAGATCCTCGGCGTCCTCCTTGTTGGAGGTCATGTTGTAGAGCAGCGCGTAGATGCGTTTATAGTAGCGGCGGACGAGTTCGTCGTAGGCGGCGGCATCCCGTTGCTGGGCGCGGGCCACCAGTTCCCGGTCGCTCGTTTCCTCGGTGAGGTCCGGCGGTGTAGGCTCCCGTTGTGTCATGATGCTCCCGTCATTCCCCGGACACGCCACCGCCCACCGGATCGGCGATCCCTTATTCCGCGGCGATGACTTCGCCGGCTTCCTGGTTGACCTTGATGGCCCGGCTGATCACGTCCATGAACTGCTCCAACCCGGTGGATGGAATGATGATGGTGTCACGCCGGCCGCCAACATCCTCGGTGATCCGCAAGAAGCGGCCACGCGGGTTTTCCTTGAGATCAAAAAAGAACTGTTTGCGCTCGATCTGAATACGATCGCTCATGATTAAATCGTCCACGACCCTGTCTCCCTGAAAACATGATGTAATACGTTATACCGACACCGAGAGGTGCGGTTTGTTTGAAAATTCCCCGACAATGTAGGCACCCGGGGGGCTTGGGGCAAGCTTGAAAGGGGGGTGATTTTTGCGGTGTCCGCGCGGGTGGAACGGGTGCGGATCAGTAGGGATCAAAGCGGGAATTATCGGCGGGGCCGAACCATCCGAGCTGGTGCTGCTGATGCAGGGCGGAACGGGAATGCGCGAGCGGTTCGCGGGAGATGTGGCCGTCGGCCCAGGCGACATTGGCATGGCCGTCGTGGCGGAAGTGCAGCGAGGGCATGGCCGGGTAGGCTTCGGCGGGGCGGTTGTCGGCGATGAGCCGATACGGTTCGGCGAAGGAATACTCGAGCAGCCGCGTTACGCCTCGCCGGGTTTCCGCGTAGGCGGTGTCGGCGAACATCACCGTGCCGGCCGGATCGGCGATCTGCTCGGGAGCCATGCCGGAGGCCGCGCCAAGGTAGGTGCCGAGCAGGTAGGCTTGCGAGCCGACCCCGGCGGCATTGTAACCATACCCGCCGCAGCCGGCCTCGAACCCCGGAGCGGGATTGCGGAAGGACGGGCATTGCTTGATCCAACCGCGCTCGTCCACGTACTCGGCCAGCGGTCCGCGTGCGGCATCGAACGACTGGCTGGCCTTGCTGCGCGCACCGTGCCAGCGCTGGAGGTTGCTGCTCCAGATATCGGACGCGGCGGCGACGAAGGTGCCGTGGCCGGCGGCGTAGGCGTGGTTGGCGAGGGCGAGCTGGCGCAGGTTGCTGGCGCAGGCGGCGGTGGCGGCGGCGCGGCGGGCTCCGGCGAGCGATGGCGCCATCAGGCCGGCGAGCACGGCGAGGATCGCGACAACGACGAGCAACTCGACGAGGGTGAAGCCGCGCGCGGCGGTTTGTCCAGGGATTGGACAGCCGTCGCGGCGCGGGTTCCAGGGATTGGACAATCGGGTGTGCATCAGGGGCCGACGGGAATCTGCTGGATCATGCGGAACAGGGAGGTGGGTTGATCGCCGGGAAGATCGATGCGCATCACGCCGCCGGTGCCGGCGACTGGCGCGCCGTGGTCGGTCCAGGAGAAACCGTCGCCGCGCTGCAACTGGTAGGTGCGGTCGGGGTAGCCAAACCACGCGTAGGCGGGCGCGGCTTCGGGCGCGAGGGATGGAACGGCGGCGGCGCCGCCGAGGTGGATCACCCCGACGCCGCGCAATTCGAAGCCGTCGGTGGCGGCGACGCCATCGGGATTAAACGGATCGCGGATCGGGTGACCGAATTGGTCGGTGGTCGAGCCATCGCCGAGGACATCGGTGATGCGCACGTAGGCGATATTCCGGAGATCCACCGCACCGCTGAGCACGTTGGTGTCGCGGGCGAGCCAGGCGAGGTCGAAGGGGGTGCCGTAGGCGAGCGTGTGTTTGCCGGCGAGGCCGTCCACGCGGGTCGCGTCGGTGCCCTTAAAGATGCCGGGGGCGTTGGTGTCGAGGAAAGTCACCGGGAAGCGCGCCCAGGCATTGGTGCGGGTGGCGACTTCGACAAAGGCGAATTCGGAAAAGGTCAGATCCCCAAAATCGAACCCGTTTTCAAAGACCGCGAAGTCGGGACCGGGACCGTCGTAGATCGGCGCATCGAAACCAAGGGTGATCGAACCGCCGTTGCCAAGGGAGAGGATATGGCCAAGGGGAAAGACCTCCGGATCAAATTCCACCGGGGCGCCGACGACCGCACCGGCGACACCGCTGTTGGTGCCGTTGTTGTCGAGGGCGTAGCCGCCGCTGCTGGTGTTGGGCCGTACGAAAGCGTGCACGGATGCGGCCCAGCCCTTGAACACCGACGAGGTGCCGGGGATACCGGCATCGGACGGCGAGAAGGTGATGGCCTCGAGGGTGCTGCCGAACACGCCGTAGTCGGAATGCACGGCGAGGAGCTGGGCGCGCGCGGCGTCCCAAACGATGCGGCCGATGCCAAAACCGTTGAGCCCGTCGACAGCGATCTCCCGCAACAGCGCGCCGGATTCGGGATCGTGTTGGGTCAGCCGGTTGCCGAAGCCCGACACCGCGTACAGGCGATCGAAGGCGTCGAGGCAAAGGTAGCTGGCGAAGAGCGAGACCACGGGTTCGCCGTGGGCGGCGGTGAGGTTGCCGGCGGCGAGTTGGGCCGGGGTGTAGCGCAGGATCGTGCCGGTGTTCTGCTCGGCTACATACAGGCGCGATTGGCTGTCGAAAGCGATGCCGCCGGAAAACCCGCCGACGTTGATCACATCGACCAGCGTGGTCGTGGCCGGCACGAACCGATAGACACGCGAACCGGCCGCCGACGGGTTGGCCATGATGTACAGGGTGTTCGAGCCATCGACGGCCGCGTCGTAGATGCCGTCCACCGCACCAAACGCAGTGAAGGAACCGGCGTTGAAGGCACCGTGGGTGACCGGGAACGGGAAATTGAAACTGGTTCCAACCGCGGCGTGCACCGTGGCGTCGCGCTGCTTTACAAAGGCAACCGTCACGTTGGCGGGCAAGGTGCCGATGCTGTTGGTGGCGTAGGTGTCGAGATGGAACGAGCGGACCTGGGTGCCCGATCCAAGCAGGGCGGCATTACCGGCAAGATCAAGTCCCTCCAACAACGCGCCGGAGGTCCGGGTGAGCGGTCGGTTGGCGTAACCGGTGTTGGGCGCGATGGCGGCGATGGCGGTGGTGCCACTAAACGTGACGACGACGGCGGCAAGCCAGCGAAGACGGCGGACGAACGACATACGGACCTTTTCTGCCCCTTCAGCGAGGGCACTGGGCCGGTTATCGCGAGGGGAAAACAAAGTCGTCAACGGGACGCCCTGCTCCTTCCGCGAAAGCCGGCTCGTGGAAGGCTGACTCGTCTTCTGGCTCATCCGCCCGTCCAGCCGCCTTCCCATCCGCGTGAGCAGACAGTGGCGTATCGTGCTGGAGGTTTCCCGCGAACGGGAACGGATTTACAGCGGCGCGACCGCGTCCGGTTTTCACGGACTTCCGTTAGTCAACCATCCTTGTTTTATCGGCAACGAACGGGGATAGATTCAGGCAGCGAAGGCCCGGCGGTCAATACCGTTTTCGGCAAAAGTCCGATGCAGTTGCGCGGCATGTGGTTGGGGCGATGCCGGACGAAGCCCCCCCGCTTCAGCGCAGCGCGAGGTCGCGCAACGCATACGGCAACTCCTCGACAATATCGCCGGCGAGCAGGCCGGCCTGGCAGCGACGCCATGCGCCGTAATCACCGGCGCGGCCGTGGGCAAATACCGCGGCGCGGGCCGCGTTGTAGGGCGTGAACCGTTGGGCCAGCAATCCGCCAAGAATGCCGGCGAGCACATCGCCGCTGCCTGCGGTGGCCATGCCGGGATTGCCGTTGAGGTTGACCTGGACCGGCTGGGCCGGCGCGGCGACCAGTGTGCCCGCGCCTTTCAGGACGACGGTCGCGCCGGTGCGATGGACCGCCTGTTCGATGGCGACGTGACGATCGGATTGGACCTGCGCGGCGGAGATGCCAAGTAGGCGGGCAAGTTCACCGGGATGCGGGGTTAGTACGAGGGGCGCCGCGGATTGGCGGAGCGTTTCGGCGCGGTCGGCAAAGGCGTTGATCGCATCGGCATCCAGCACGACCGGGGCATGGCTGTGCGCGAGCAGCCAATCCACCAGAGCGCGGGCATCGGGCGAAGCGGTGAGGCCGGGACCGATGACAAAGGCATTGAACCGATCGCGGTTCGCGGCCAGCCAGTCGGTGTTCGCGCGGGACAACGCACCGTCGGCGGCCTCCTCGCCCGGCCAGACCATCAGTTCCGGGGTGTCGCTGATCATCGCACTCTGCAACGAACGGGGGACCAGCGCCGTGACCAGTCCGGCGCCGCTGCGCAACGCGGCCCGGGCGGCCAGCGCGGCCGCGCCGGTGAGCAGGCGCGATCCGCCGATGACCAGCACATGGCCGAAGTCGCCCTTGTGGGAATCGCGGCGGCGGCGCGTGAACAGCGGCTTAAGGTCGGCGAGGTGCAGGAATTCCAGGTCGCGGGGTGGCGTGACATCCTCGAGGCACTCCTCGGGCAGTCCGATATCCACCACGTCGAGCGTACCGACGTGATCGACCGCGCTCGGAGCGAGCAGGCCCAGTTTGGGCAAGCTGATGGTGGCGGTCAGATCGGCCACCACCGCATCGCCTTCGGCCAGGCCGGTATCGCCGTTGAGCCCGGAGGGGATGTCGATCGAAACCACCAGCGATTCGGCAGCGCGGTCGCGGATGTACTGGATCGCCGCGGCTGCGGGACCGCGCGCCGGACCGGCCAACCCGGTACCGAGCACGCCATCCACGATGATCTCGGCAAAAAACGAATCCTGCATCACCGCCTGCCAGTCCTCGACCAGCGGCAATTCATACGCCTCGATGCCCGCGGCCTTCATGCGTCCGTAATGGATCAAGGCGTCGCCACCGATCTGGTTGGCCCGCGCAGCCAGCCACACCTCCACCTGGTAGCCGGATTCCTTCAGCAGACGGGCTGCGACAAACGCATCGCCTCCGTTCTGGCCGCGTCCGGCAATCAGGTGAATGACCGGGTTCATGAACCCGGCGATCTCGGCCATGCGGCGCACCACCATGACCACGCCCTGGCCGGCGCGCTCCATCAGGACTTCGCCCTTGATCTCGAACTCGTCGATGCAGCGCCGGTCCAGTTCCCGCATCTGCTCGGTGGTCACGATCATCATGGCGCGGGTTCCCCGCCACGGTAGGCGGCCATGGCATCGAGCATCTCGCGCACCGCCGAGGGCATCCCGACCAGCACCGCACGGGCCACGATGCTGTGGCCGATATTCAGCACGTCGAGGTGTGGAATGCGCAGGATGCCGGGCAGGTTGGCAAGGTTGATACCGTGTCCGGCATTGACGCGCAAGCCGTGGCGGTGGGCCAACCGCGCGCCTTCGATCAGGCGATCGAGTTCGGACGCCGATCCATGGTCGCAGTAGGTTCCGGTGTGCAACTCGACAAACGGCGCACCACACAACGCCGCCGCCTTGATCTGGCGAGGCTCGGGATCGATGAACAGGCTGACCGCGATACCGGCCTCGGAAAGACGCGACACCGTTTCGTTCACCGCGTCAAACTGACCGTCGACATCGAGGCCACCCTCGGTCGTCAACTCCTGCCGCTTCTCCGGAACCAGGCAAACCTCTTCCGGCTTGAGGGCGAGCGCAATCGCCACGATCTCCGGATGGTTGCCCATCTCGAGGTTGAGCGGCAGCAAACGCTCCGCGGCCAGGCGCTCGACGTCGTGATCCTGGATGTGGCGGCGATCCTCGCGCAGGTGCACGGTGATTCCGTGCGCCCCGGCCGCGGCACACAACCGGGCCGCCTCGACGGGGTCGGGATAGACGGTGCGTCGGGCCTGGCGGAGGGTGGCGACGTGATCGATGTTCACACCGAGCTTCAACGACGAGCTCATAGATGGGGGGCCTCGGCGTCCTGCATGGAACGGGTGGTCATGCTTGTATCATACACCACACACTGGCTGCGACCGCGCACCCGCGCCTGCTTGAGCGCAGCTTCCGCGGCCACGAAATAATGGACGGCGCTCCCGACCACATCCGGATAACCGGCCAGACCGGCGCTGATGGTCACCTTCATGCCGCTGCCCGCGGCAAACGCATGCTTGCGCACATCGGTGACCAGGCGCTGGGCGATGGTCATTGCCGCCGCGGGAGAGGTCGCCATGGCCAGCACGAAACCGCCTGCGCCAAACCGGGCCAGCATGTCGGACTCCCGGGTCGAACGCGTTATCATGCCGGCCAGCTCCTTCAGCATGGCCTGCATGGTCGCCTCGGCATGTACAGCGGTCAGCCGTTCCATCTGGTCAATCTCCAGGTAAATCATCGACACCGCGCGTTCAGCCCGACGCTCCTGGGCAACATACCGCCGCATGACGCCGATCATCCGCTCCTCGTTCACCACGCCCGTCACCGGATCGAGCAACCCGGGATCGGACGTTTTAACTTCGGCTACGACATCCGGATCGGCCATGCCGGCCACCCGGACGCCCCGCTGAGCCGCCTCCGCGAGCATCGCCAGCGCACGCGGATAGAGGACCGAGGTCTTGAACCCGTGTTCCGGATAACCCGCCACACCAAACCGCCAGTCTGCGACACCGGCGAGGCCCGCATCAACCGCGTCGCGCACCAGCCGTTCGACCACCACCGGTGCACGCTCCGAACCGCACTGGAGCAAGATGCCCGTCACGCCGTCACCACACGATTGCACCACGTCGGTTGCCCGCAGCGCCTGACGAAGAAACACCTCGACCGCATCCGACGGAGCCGCATGCGCTGGCGGGCGCAGCAACAGGACCGTGATCGGAGCCCGGGCCCGCCGGGCCGCGGCGATCCCGTTGAGTACACCCATGCGGAACGCCTTGTCTTCGCCGATGCCGAGTTCTTCCGCCTCGCGTGCCGACTCCGACATCAACTGGAAACGAACCCAGCTGGTCACCGCACACAACAAGGCAAAGGCGATCACCACGACCACCGCGGTCTGGCCGAGCGCACCCATCCAATCCGTAAACGACATATCCATAGGAAACCATCAGGGCTGCCGTTCCGTTTCCGGGGGTGGCAGGCATGGCGAAACGATCACCCGATCGCTGCGCCGGTTTGTGCGTCAAAGAAATGCGCCTTCTTCATGTTAAACACCAGATTCAACGCCTGGTTGACCTCGGCAAGCTGCGCCGTGTTCATCCGCGCGACAAACGAATGCGCACCCGTGCCGAGGTAGACAAACACCTCCGCGCCCATCGGCTCGACCACCTCGACCTTCGCCTTCACCTGCTGGTCGGGATTTGGCTGGGTCACGAACAGCGCATCCGCGATGTCTTCGGGACGGATTCCGAACACCACGTCCTTGCCGTTCAAGGCGGCAAGGCGCGTCGCCCGGGCATCATCCACCCTCACCGAAAAACTGGTTTCGGAAAACCACAAGCCGCCCGCCTTGGCCTCGATGCGGCCGCGGAAGAAGTTCATCGGGGGCGAACCGATGAATCCCGCGACAAACTGGTTGGCAGGCCGGTCATACAAGTCCATCGGCGCGGCGACCTGCTGGATAAGGCCGTCCTTCATGACCACGATGCGGTCGCCCATGGTCATCGCCTCGACCTGGTCGT
>CALBHI010000223.1 GCA_937894535.1 uncultured Verrucomicrobiota bacterium | reverse complement strand
GACAACGCGACGGCCTGCCTGCGCTCCGCCGGCGTGAGCAGGCGGTTGCGCGAACTCATGGCCAACCCGTCGGCCTCGCGCCCGGTCGGCCCGGACACGATTTCCACCGGTATGTTCAGGTCCCGCACCATACGCCGGATCACCCGGAGCTGCTGCGCATCCTTTTCGCCGAACACGGCGAGGTCCGGCTGGACGAGGTTGAACAACTTCGCCACCACCGTGGTCACGCCGCGGAAATGGCCGGGCCGGGCCGCCCCGCACAAACCGCGGCCGAGTGCCTCCTCGACGACATAGGTGGAATAGCCGGGCGGGTACATCGAGGCCGCGGTCGGGTAGAAGACCGCATCCACCCCGGCGGCGCGGCACAACGCCTCGTCGCGGGCGAAATCGCGCGGATAACGGGATAAATCCTCGTTGGGACCAAACTGGGTGGGGTTGACGAAAATGCTCACCACCACCACCTGGGCGCGGGCTCGGGCCAGCCGCACCAGCGAGAGATGGCCGTCGTGCAGATACCCCATCGTCGGGACAAAACCGATGGTGCGGCCGGCCCGCCGCTGTTCGCGCGACCACGCCACCATCGCCTCCGGGCTGTCGAGTAGGATCATCGCGCGATCAAAGCAAAGCGGTCCGTTGGTGGCGAGCCGGAAAACACCCCCCTCCGGCGACAAAATCATCGCCCCCATTCCCCCGCCCCGCTAGGATAGCGCCATGCCCCACTCGCGCCATCGCACCTGGATCGATATCCAGAAAAAACACGCCGGCCTGCACCATCCCGAGGTGTCCGCGGACCATGAGATCGACTGGATCCCCAATGCCGACGTGATCGAAATGGCCGACGGGGTGCTCGTTCGCCTTGAACTCGCCGGTGTCGCCCCGGACAGCCTGCAGATCGCCGCGACCTCACAGGCCGTCATGATCCATGGCCACCGCGTCAACCCCCATACCGGCAGCACCGCCGCCGGTTACCGGTTCCGCCAGATGGAGATTGAATACGGCTCGTTTGAGCGCGTCCTACCCTTGCCCTTTCCCATCGATCCCCACCACGTCCAGGCACGGTGCGGACATGGGTTGCTGGAAATCCACCTGCCCCGTGCCCGGCAGGCCCTGACCCGGAAAACCGTCATTCACCTCCAATGGTAACCAAACACTCCAAAACCCAGAAAAAGCCACCCGCGGCCCCTCCGCTGACGCCGGACTTCGTGCCGGTGTCCACCGTGCAGGGCGAGAAAATCCCGGTCGAACTGCCCGCGCTGCCGCTGGTCGATGTCGTGCTGTTCCCCGGCATGATCGTGCCGCTGATCATCAACAATGCGCGCTCGATCAAGATGATCGACGACACCGCCACCGGCAGCCGCTTTTTCTTCGCCGCCCTGATCCGCAACCGCGACGTGCCCGACGAGAAGGTGAACGCCGTCGACCTTCACCCGCACGGCTGCATCGGCCGCCTGCTGAAGATGCTGAAGTTTCCCGACGAGACCGTGCGGGTGCTCGTGCAAGGCATCTCGCGCGCCGCCATGACCGAACCGTTGCGGGACCAACCCTACATCATGACCCGCTATGCCGCCCTCGACGAGGAACAGGAGGAGTCGATCGAACTCGCCGCCCTCGCCCGCCGCGCCTCCGAAACCTTTCAGGAGATCATCACCCTCTCCCCGACCCTGCCCGACGAACTCAAGATCGCCGTCATCAACACCGAGGAACCCGGCCGGTTGACCGATCTGATCGCGGCGAACCTGAACATGCCGCTGGATGAGCGGCAGCGCCTGCTCGAGGATGTCAGCCCGAAGGACCGCCTGAACCGGCTGCTCCCGCTGCTGACCCGCGAACGCGAGGTGCTGCGCATCGGACTGGAAATCCAGACCCAGGTGACCCAGTCGATCTCGAACAACCAGCGCGAACACTTCCTGCGCGAGCAGCTGAACGCGATCCGCAAGGAACTGGGCGACCAGGACCGCACCCAGCTCGACCTCGACGGGAAGATCAAGGCGGCGAAGATGCCGCCCGACGTCGAAAAGATCGCCAACCAGGAAAAGGACCGGCTCGGTTCGATCCCGCCCGCCTCGCCCGAACACGGGGTCATCCGCACCTACCTGGAATTGTTGGCCGACCTGCCCTGGAACCGCACCACCACCGACCATACCGACCTGATTGCGGCGCGGCGCATCCTCGACGAGGAACATTACGACCTCGCGAAGATCAAGGAACGCATCCTCGAGTTCCTGTCGGTGCTGACCCTGAAGAAAAACCTGAAGGGGCCGATCCTCTGTTTCGTTGGACCACCCGGCGTGGGCAAGACCTCGCTGGGTCAGTCGATCGCCCATGCCCTCGGCCGCAAGTTCATCCGCATGTCGCTCGGCGGCATGCGCGACGAGGCCGAAATCCGCGGCCACCGGCGCACCTACATCGGCGCGATGCCCGGCCGCATCATCCAGAACATCCGCAAGTCCGGCTCGCGCAATCCGGTGTTCATGCTGGATGAGATCGACAAGATCGGCATGGACTTCCG
>CALBHI010000222.1 GCA_937894535.1 uncultured Verrucomicrobiota bacterium | reverse complement strand
GGCGGGGATGGTCACCGCGCCGGGGAGTTGTTCATAGTCTACGCTGTTGATCGCGGTGCCGGCCGTACCGTAGTACACGGTCAGGGGGCTATGGGTCGGGCCGGTGCGGTGGAAGGTCAGCAGGCCGGAGGCGGTCGGGCCGGTCACGCCTTCGACGGCGCGGTTGCGGATGTATTCCAAGGTCACGATGGGTTTGCTGCCGTGCTCGGTCGTGGCGGTGAAGCGGGCGAGGCGTTGCTGGGCATTGCTGCCGTAGTGCTGGACGTGCAGGTAGGGGGTGGCGCGGGCGAGGGCGAAGCCGGGTGCGGTGTGGGCGGCATCGATCACGGTGGTGTTGTTCACGCGCAGGGTGGCGCGGTCGAGGGTGAAGGCGGCTTCGACACGCGGCATCGCACCGAGGTGCAGGTTGTTCACCCACACGGTGGCGAGCGGGGTGGTGTCCCAGCCGGGGGCCGCCGTCCAGCTGGTGCGGCTCCAGACGGCGTACTTGTCGAAGGCGTTGATGTTCGGGAGTTGCGAGCACTGCAACAGGTCCACGCGGGCCGAGGGTTGGCCGCGCTGGTAGGTGATGCGGAAGGCAAGGCGGCCGTTGGCGATGGCGTCATCGCTCAGGTCGAAGCTCATGAATTGGTCGGAGCCATAGAGTTCGCGCACGCCGACATAAAGTTCGTTGAAATCGGCAAAGCCGGTGCCGGCCTTCGTGTCATAGTCGAAGCCGAGGACGACCTTCTTGCCTGGCTCGGTGAGGTTCACGCGGGCGAGGTCGCCCCAGCCGTTGCGCAGGTCCACGCTGACGCGACCAAAACCGCGGTTGCCGGTAACGTGGATGACGCCGTTGTGGTTGCTCGGCGTGGTGTAGTCGAGCAGGTCGGTGGCGGCATAGGCGGCGGAGACGCGGAAGAAACGCGGATCGAGGAACTGGGCGACGGCCTGGTTCGCGTTAACGCGGGTGGCCGGAGGCAGGTTGGTCATCGAGAAGTTCGGTTCGTAGGACGGATCGCCGGAATACGATTCCGCGAGGTTCACGGCGGCGGCGAAATCGGCGACGGGATACCGGAGGCCGGTGAACTCGTCGTCGATGAATTTGGCGGAGCGCTTCAGGATGCGGTCCATCTGGCTCACCCGCAGCCAGCGGCCGGTGTAGGCCTGCATGTAGGCCTGTTGGACGAGGGTCACGCCGCCGGCCAGCAGGGGCGAGGCGAGGGAGGTGCCGCCGACGGTTTGGTCGTAGGCATTGTCGGGACCGATGGTTTGCACGACGTAATCGGTGAAGATGGACTCCTGGTTGCGTTGGCTGCCGCTGCCGTCGGCGCGGGCGGTCGAGGTGCTTTCGAGGCTGAGGCCGCTGACGATCAGGTCATAGCCAAGTTGTTCAACCCAGCGCACGGAAGCGCGGTGGGGGGAATAGCCGCCGACAGTCATGCGGTCCGCGGAGAAATAGCTGAAGGAGTTGCCGGCGGCGTTCACGCCAATCACGCCGCTGTTGCGGCGGATGGCCCCGTCGATCATCGACCAGCCGGTGAAGCTGCGGTTCATCACCACGGTGCGGTTCGGGTTGCCATCGGGGACCAGGCTCAGCAGGAGGTTGAAGTTTTCGGTATCCCCCGCGAGCACCAGACGGGCTTTCGGCGCGGCGCCGAGGCTTTCGCCGTTCGGTCCCCGTTCGCCGGAGGCGGCGGCCCCGGTCACCCAGGTGCCGTGGTAGCCCCAAATCAGGGGCTTCAGCGGGTTGTTCATGGTCACCGGCCAGTTGAACGTTTCCGGAACTTCCGACCCATGCCGGAATTGGTAATAACTCTTGGCGGCGTATTCGCGGTGGGCCGACATGAAGAGGCGGGGGTTGGTGCGGTTCAACTGCGGGATGGACGCCTGGTTGTTGAACCATTCGGTGTAGACCTTGCCGCCGGTCCAGCCGAGGCCGGGGTGGGTCACGTCAAATTCCGTGTCGCTTACGCCGATGGTCAGGCCTTCGCCGGTGAGATGCGGCCGGGTGTTCTCCAGGGCGGTCAGGCCGAAAAAGCTGCGTTCCTGGGCGTCCAGGGCGAGCGAGGTGCTGGCGGTGGCAAGGAGCAGGGGGATGAGGAGGGTGCGTTTCATGGTCGATTCCTTGGGTTACTCAACAAGCAACAAACGTTCTTCGGTGGGGGATTGTCCGGGGTATTCGATCCGGTAGCGGCCGGCCGGCAGCGGTTCGAGTTCGCCATCCAGCTCGACGGGGACTTCGATGCCGGGAGCCGGTTCTCCCGATCGGGTGCCAAGGGGTTGCAGCACGATGCGATCCTCGGTTCGGGTCACCTTCATGTGGGTAAACGCGTGCGAGGCGTCGGGGAGTCGGCCGGTCAGGCGGTAGGGAACCGGTTCGCCGGAGATCGCGGTGGCGGGAAGCTCGAGGGTGCCGATGGTCACGGCGTGGACATCGCGGCGGGGCAGGCGCACGAACACCGCACCGGCGTCGCGCAGGATGTGCTCCGGAACACCTTCGGCGCGCAAGCGGTCCAGGGTCTGGCGGATGTCCTCGGCGGTGATCCCGTACTGCTCCCGCCAATACGCGGCCACCGGTGAGGCCTCGAGGGAAACCGGTTGGTCGATCGCAGCTCCGGGGGTGGCCGGAGCCGGAGCGCTCGCGGGAATGGCGGTGCTTGAAGCCGCCGGTTGAGTCCCGGGCACCGCAAGGGCCGGATCAGCGGCCGCTTGGCGCGGTGGCGACACGGAGGTGGCCAGTCCGGTCTTGGCCTGCTGAGCTGCGGCCTGAACCGCCTCGCTCGTCTGGTGCTCTTCGCGGATGGCCACCGGGGCCAGCCACAACAGGCCGATGATGGCCATGCCCGAAAGAGCCAACCAGACCAACCAAACCGTATTGCTCCGTTTCATGGTTAAACATATTAGTGAATCGCTTTACATTGTGCCAAGGTTTATTTAGCATTTTTTGTCGAGAGAGGTCACGGCTTGGCGGAGTTCGGATAGGAGAATCCCTATGTTGTTGGTGGACAAATACTTCAAAGAATCTGTGTTGTACGGGGTGGAGGGCTGGGGTGCGCACGCGTGTTTGGTTCGGGAGCCCAGGCCCAGTGGTCGTGTGTTTCCGTATTCGGAGCGCCATGTGCAGGCGGTGTGGTTTGACCAGCGATGGCGGCCGGGTGGGTTGATGACCACGGGAGGCGAGCGGGTGGAGGTGGTGTATCCGGGCCGGTGGAACATGGAGGCGGGGCCTGATTTCCTGGATGCCGTGTTGGTGTTGGGTTCCGGCATGCGGCGGGTGGAGGGCGATGTCGAGGTGCATGTGTTTCCGGCCGGATGGCGTCAGCACGGGCACCGGCATGACCCGAAGTACCGCCGGGTGGTGGCACATGTGACCTACTTTGAAGGGGTGTTGGAGGCGGGCGAATTGCCGCCCGGCGCGGTGCAGATCCCGTTGCGTTCGTTGCTTCAGGCGCAACCCGGTTTTGCCTTTGAGCACCTTGATGTGACCGAATATCCCTATGCGGGGCGATCTGACCAGCCGCCTTGCCGCGAGGTGTTGCGCGGTTGGTCGCCGGATGCGAAGGCGCAGTTGCTGGTGTCGGCGGGCCATGCACGGATGCGGTTGAAAGCGGAGCGTTTGGCTACCGCGGTGGCGGAGCGGGGGTTGGATCAGGTCTGGTACGAATCGGTCATGGGTGCGATGGGGTACCAGCACAACAAGCGTGCGGCGCAGGCGTTGGCCGAATTGGCGCCCCTGGATCATTGGCGGGCGTGTGCCGGTGGGGATGTCGTGCACGGGTATGCCATCCTGGCCGGGCTGTCGGGATTGCTGCCCACCGAAATGGACGCCGCCTGGGATGTGGAGACGCGGGATTTCGTACGGTTGCTGTGGGATGTCTGGTGGCGTGAGCGGAGCCGTTTTCCGGCCGGGTTGTCGCGGTCGGCATGGCGGTTGCACGGCATCCGGCCGCTGAACCATCCCCTGCGCCGCCTGATGGGTGTTGCACGGATGGTGATCACCGTCGATTCCGCGCGTCAGGCGTTGGCGGATTGGGTGTTTCCGGATGCGCGTCGCTCGGTGACGGCGTTGGAAGCCGCATGCAACGGAGAGGCGGCCGGATATTGGCCGTGGCGTGAGCAGCTCGGTGGCGTCCGGCTCTCGCACCCGGTGGCCCTGGTCGGTCGAGACCGGTTGAATGCCCTGTTGCTCAATGTGGTGCTGCCGCTGGCTGCCGCGTCCGGATTCGACCCCGTGACCGTTGACGCATGCCTTACCTCGGTCAAACCAGAGTCCCTGAACCAGGTCATGAAACAAACCGCTCATTACCTGCTGGGGGTCGAGTTTCCGTCCCCGGTGCTTGCCTCAGCCAGCGCGCGTCAGGGGTTGATGCAGGTTTTTCATGATTATTGCCTCCATGACCGCTCGCAGTGTGCCCGCTGCCCCTTTCCGGGCTGGTTGGCAACCCGGGAAAACACCGGACCGCGTCATTAGTTTGTATTGTTGTCGATCGACCGGTCGTGGTTTAATACCCCATCATCCACGCTGAGGAGTTTAAGAGCCATGGTATTTAACGTTCGAACTTGGGCGCCCGTGTTGGCGGCGCTGCTTTGGTCGGTGCCGGTTTTTGTTCAAGCGCAGGATGCGGATAAGATCCGCCGACAACTCGACCGGCTGAACAAAGCGCTGGCGGAGACCCGCGAGATACCCCCGAATACCGAAGCGACGCTGGAGACATTGCGGCGCGAGTTGTTCCAGTCGGCCCTGGAAACGCGCGATGCGAAGAAACGCTCCGATGCCATCGCCGAATCCCTGAAAGCCGGTCAAGCCGATCCGGTCGCCGAGTTGGAGGCTTTACGCGGTGACATCATCGCGGCGGGAGCGCGGTTGCGCGAATTGCGCGACCGCATCGAACGGTTTTCCGCCATCATCGATGAACAAAAACGCCTGCTGCAGGATCAGGCCAGCCAGATGGAAAAACTTGACCGTGCCCTCCTCCAGCAACCCGGCATGCTGGAGGACGCCGTGGCGAAGAGAACCCGTGCGCTAGAGAAGACCGTGGCCTCGCTGAACGAGCAACTGGCGGCGCGTGATGCCACCATTGCCCGCCTGCAAGCGAAAGCGTCGTCCCGCGATGTGCCGCCGACCGCGGTCGTCCCTGCTCCGGTCGTTGATACCGCCCCGGCGATGAGCGCCGCCTTTGATGCCCTTGCGGCAGGTCGCATCGATGAAGCTCTGTCTGGATTCCAAGGCGTGCTGGCCGTGGATGCGGCATCGTTGGATGCCCGCGCCGGTTTGGCCGCCTGCTTTTTCGAGCAGGGGCAGTTTGCTGCCGCCCAGGAGCTGGTCGAGCAGGTCTTGGAGGTCGAGCGCAAGCACGCCCGGGCGCTTGGCCTGCGCGGAGCCCTGCAGTTCCGCGAGGGTAAAGCCCGGGATGCCCGCAAGACCTTGGAGCGCGCCGTGGATTATGATGACACGAATCCATTTAACTACAACCAGCTCGGTGTCGTCCTGAGTGAACTCGGGCGCAACCGTGATGCGATCCAATCGCTGCAACGTGCCGTGGAGCTTGATCCGGAATATGTCACCGCCATGGTGAACCTGGCCATTCTGCTCGCTTCGGGCAAGGAGCCCGATCTCGAGTTCGCCCGGTTTTATTATGAAAAAGCGTTGAGCCTGGGCAGCCCGCGCCAGCCGTTCCTCGACGAGGTGCTGAGCCTGAATGGTTCCGTGGACATGCCATGAACGTCGCAACCCGCTACCTTCTGGCCTTCGTGTTGCTCGGCACTATCGTAGTCCGGTCGCTCCATGCCCAGCAACCTCCCGAACACGTAAACGCATATGTGTTCAGCGTGCGCGCTGAACAGGCCGAGGCGGATGGTCGCCTTGATGAGGCGCTGAACCTTTACACGGAAAGCTTGCGGTTGTACCAGGAAACCGCAACCACACACCCGGAGTGGAATCCAACCGTCGTTCAATACCGTATCACCACGACCGCAAACCAGGTTGACCGGCTCCAGCGCACCTTGACCGCCGAGGCTGAAAAACAACGCGAGGCCGAACGCGCCGCGATCCTGGCCGAGCAGGAGAGGGCCGTCGCCGATGCCCGTTCCGTCTGGCTGATGGAAAAGTCCGCGCTTGAAACACGGATCGCCGAATTGGATGCCGAGCGGGTTCGCCTTCTGGAAGCGGGTCGTGCCGTTGAAGCGGCCTTGAACGAGGCGCGTGGTGGCTCCGAGGAATTGGAGAAAACCATCACGGCGCGTGAGAAGCGGATCAAACGGCTCGAAGAGGCGCGCGATGAAATCCGGGATGAGGCCAAAGCGCTTGCCGCCACGGTGGCCGAGCGTGATCAATCCATCGCCGAACTGACCCGGCAACTGGCGACCATCCCGCCTCCGCCGATCTCGGCGGAAGAACTGGCCGTCCTGCAAGAAACGATGGCCCAGCGCGACCAAGAACTGACTGGTCTGCAGGCGCGACTCGGCCATCTGCAGACGGAAGTCGATACGTTGGCCGAGGCCGCCGTCGCGGCGGATCAGCGACTGGCCGACGCGGAAGCCGCCAGCGCGGCCGCGCTTCTGGGCAAGCAGGAGGCAATCGATGGGATGCAGGCTCAACTCGCCGCGCGCGATGAAGAGATCACCCGGTTGCGCAGCGCGCTGGAAACCCTTCCCGCACCGTTGATCACCGAGGATGGATTGCGTCAACTCGAGGCCGACCTGGCCGCACGATCCGCCGAGGCTGCCTCCAGCCTGGCCCGTGTGGCTGACTTGGAGGAGCAACTGGCCGGATTGCGGCAGAACCTGCAGGACCTTGAACAGGCACAAACCATCGCGATGGAGAAGGCGCAAGCGGCCGCCGCGAAGAAACTGACCCGGGCCGAGGAAAAACTCAACGCCACCCGCGAGGAGGCCGACGGCTTGCGCCGCTCACTCGACGAACAGGCTCGCACCGGTGCCGAACGCTCGGCGGAACTGACGGAACTGGCCGCGGAACGCGATGCCTTGTCGGAAACATTGGCTACTGCCGTCGCGGAACGGGATGCCCTCGTTCAGCAATCTGAAGCGCTGGCCGCCGAACTCCGCGAAGCCCGAGATGCGATGGACCGTCAACCGGCGCCATTGATCACGCCCGGAGAACTCGCCGCCCTGCGCGATGAACTCGGTCGCCGTGAAGCCGCACTCGCCGACCTTTCCGCCCAGTTGGCGTCCCGCCAAACCGACGACACCGAGCGCCAGGCCGCCATCACCCGGTTGGAGGAGCAACTCGCCACCTTCCGGGAGGAGCGCGACACCGCCCGCGCCAACCTGGCCAAGTATGCGGACTGCGCAGCCATGTACGCCCGGTTTGAAAAAGCCGAGGTGGAGAATATCATCTACCGCGACGCCATTGTCTCCCTGTCCAACCGCATCCAGAGCCTGACCGCGCAATCCTCCGGAACGAACGAGCGTTCCGGCGATGCCGCCAAGTGGGATGCGGAGCGACGGCGGATGATCGACCAGATTGCCGCCCTCAAGGAAACGGTGGACCTCAACCAGGCGGAGATCGACAAGATCCGCGACCTCCGTGCCACCGTCCGCGCACTTGAAAAGGAGAACCGTCTTTTGGCCCGGCGGGCCAAAGGGCCTGACCTCGAGTCGGAGTCAATACGCTCGCTGGAGGCGCGCATCGCCGAACTTGAAGCCGAGATTGAGTCGCTGCGCCGGATCACACCATGAACGAGCTTCCACCCCAGCAATCCGGGAAACCAACTCCGGCCTCCGTGCCCGAGGACGTTGTCCGGCAATTCCTGCTGGCCGCCTCGATTCCCCTGCTGGCGCTGGACGAAGCCGGTTGCGTCGTATTCTGCACGCGCCATGCTGCCGAAGTGCTGCTTACCCGGCCCGCGGAACTGCAGGGGTACAACCTGGTTACTCCGCTCCGCCCCCGCGACCAGTCGGTGGTGCGTGCCCACCTTGATGCGGTTATCCGGGAGCACCAATCCGCCCGCTGTGAATTTGACATGGTCATGCCCGATGCCTCCCGGCAATGGGTCCGCCTGATCAGCCAACCCGGCCCCGCCACTCCCGGTCATCCGGATCTTTGCTGGGCCGCGGTGGAAAACCTGAACCAGATCAAGCGGATGGAAAAAACCGAGGCGTTTTTCCAGCGCGCCGCTTCCGTGCAAGGCACGGCCACCACCATGCGCCAATTCACCAAAGAGATCTTCGACCTGCTTCGCATCCTGTTCGGCGTGGAAAATGCCTACCTTGCCATCGTCAATGAAGCAACCGGGATG
>CALBHI010000221.1 GCA_937894535.1 uncultured Verrucomicrobiota bacterium | reverse complement strand
GCCTTCCGGGTCCACCGCAACCATGCCCTGCAGGTGTACAACAACATGTTCGATATCGCCGCCCGCTATGTATACCTGGCGGCCAAGGCCTACGACTACGAGACCAATTTCGATGAAAACGATCCCGGTTCGCCGCGCGCCCTGTTCTCGGATATCATCAAGGCCCGCACCCTCGGCCTGATCGCCGACGGCGTGCCCCAACTCGGCGAAGGCGGCCTCGCCGCCTCCCTGGCCTGGCTCCGCATCAACCACGATGCGATGAAAGGCGTGCTCGGATTCAACAATCCGCAATACGATACCGGCAAGTTGTCCCTGCGCACCGAATTGTTCCGCATCCTGCCCAGCGGTTACGGTGAACAGCCCGACGTGGAAGGCTTCCCCGAACCCGGCGCCGATGCCGATGAACTCTGGCGCCAGACCCTCGAAAACGCCCGCGTCGACAACCTGTGGAACGTGCCGGAATACCGCTACCTCGCCCGTCCCTTCGCTTCCGACATCGACGCCAATGGCAACGCCGCCGTCGAGCCCGGCATCGTGCTCCGCTTCGGCACCACCATCACCGCCGGCCAGAACGTCTTCGGGCGTCCGCTCAGCGGCGGTGACCACGCCTTCGATTCGTCGGTCTTCGCCAACAAGATCCGCTCCGTCGGTGTCTGGTTCTCGGATTACCTGTCCGACGATGTGCTGAATGATCTCCCGCAGGCCCCGCGCGTGTACCTGTTCCCGGTGGGCGCCGACATCATGTCGATCCCCAACGCCATGACCCCGGGTAACATCCGGGTCTGGAACATCGTCGACCAGGCCGTGCCCGTACCCATCCCGTCGATCAATGCCCAACTGGACCGGAGCAGCTTCACCCCGCTGCTGGATAGCTTGAACGGCCGCATCGGTTCCCCGCGGCGCTATGCCAGTTTCCGCGCCTACCACAACGCGGAAGCCGAAGTCGATTTCGACGAACTCGTGTTCGATAGCCGCCTGGTTGGTCGCTCCGTGTGGAACACCGAGTGGATCCTGATCATCCCCGGCCTGACCCTGAACAGCGACCCGAACGAAGGCCTCGACCGCTTCATCAACCAGGTCACCGACATCAACGTCATCTTCCAAACCTACGGCTACTCCGGCTATTGATCCGGTCAACGGGAGCACCCATGAGCACACCGCACCTTTCCATTCGATCCATGCTGCGCCGCCTCGCGCCGGCCTTGGTCGCCGTCGCCCTTCCGGTCGCCGCTTCCGGGCAGATCTTCACCGAACCGTCCACCCTGGTGTACGGCAAAGTGCTCGGCACCGCCGGCGCCCAGGACTTCCTCATCACCACCGGCCGCCTGTCCTGGACGATCCTCCGGGCCGACGGCGCCTCGGTGACGCTGGAAACCACCCTGTTCCCGCTGAACGACGGCATGTATTCGTACCGCCTGGCCATTCCCCACTCGGCCCTCGCCCTCGGCCTGAGCCCTGCTCCGGGCGGCATCCCGCTGCCCGCCGTCCCGGAAATCCACCTCCACGCCGATGTCCGCGTCGATGGCCAGGCCGCCGAACTCCTCGGCCCCGCCGCCTCGACCCTCACCACCGAACAACTCCTGCGCACCGCCACCTACCGCATGGACCTCGGCCTCAACCGCGCCCCGGTCGATACCGATGGCGATGGCATCCCGGACTGGTGGGAGGATCTGTACGGTCTCGATAAACAGGCTCCGGGCGATGCCGGCCTCGACGCCAACGGCGACGGCATCACCGCCCTGGCCGCCTACCTGCAAGGGCTGGATCCGAATGCCGATGCGCGCACCCCCTCCATCCTGACCCGCGAGCTGGTTGTCTACCCGGTCGGCACCACGGCCATCCTGCTCGATGCCGCCGACCTCAACAGCAGTCCCTCCCAACTGGTCTACACCGTCACCCGCCTGCCGCCTGCCGGTACCCTCTACCTGCGCTCCGCCCAACCCAACCCGGCATCGCCCGACGTGCCCGTGGAGCAGGGGAGCACCTTCACCCAGGCCGATATCCTGAATGGACGGCTGGTCTATGACCATGGCGACGTCAACCGCGATCCCGGCACGTTCGGCATCGCCCTTCGGGACGAGCAGGATACCGTCGTGGACGACGAGGCCGACATCGGCCTGCTCGCCTTTACCCCCGCCGCCTTCTACGCCCCGACCGTTTCCATCCTCGAACGCCTCCGCCTTGATCACCATGCA
>CALBHI010000220.1 GCA_937894535.1 uncultured Verrucomicrobiota bacterium | reverse complement strand
TCCACCTCAAGAAAGGGTAGGACATGCGGCGCGATCTTCCCCGCAACAACCTGATCCGCAAACTCGAGCTGCCCGAGACCTCGGTCAATCAGTTCGATGTGCTGGTCGAGGCGATGAACCTGCGGCTGGGGGCGACGGTCGATGCCTGGAGCGCGAAGCTGCTCGATCAGGGAACGGTCAACGAAGAGGATGGGCTGCGGATGATGAACGAGCTCAGCGAGGCGATGGTGCTGACCTACGACGAGATGGACCGCACGATGCCGGCGGGATGGCGTGAGAAGGTCGGACCGAAGTTCGATTTGATGCGGTTCATCGATCCGGAAGTGCTCACGCCGCTGCAGGAGTTGGAGGGCATCGAGGATAACACGGATGACGAGGACGTGGAGGACACGGAGTCGCCATGACGCCGGGCCGCGATCCATTCCTGCGCGACGTCGCGCTGATCGCGCAGCATGAACTGCGCGATGCGGTGCGCAGCCGTCGCGGCATGGTGGTGTTGCTGCTGTTTCTCGCCGGACTGGTCGGCGGCACGCTGTTGTCCATCGCGTTCATCCGCTCGATCGAGCGGAACCTGGCGCGTGCCTTGATCATCGAGCCGACCGATGGCACGGGCAGCATGACGGCGACCTTGTGGAAAAACCCGTCATTCCGCAGCACGGTCTCCGATCTCGTCTCCGATGCCTCGCTGGCCGAGACGCTGCTGGCGACCCCGCCGCTCAGCCTTTTTTACTGCGGTTTGTTGTTCCTGCTCACGCCGCTGCTGGTAGCGATGACGTCATCGCACCGCCTGACCGAGGAATTGTGGACCGGGGCCAGCCGGTTTGTCCTGTTCCGCACGTCGCGGTTTGCGTGGTGCCTGGGCAAGTATGCGGGACAGGCGATGGTCCTGTTGGTGGCGTTGCTGGCCAGCATTCCGGTGGCGTGGGCGGTGGGGTGGTGGCGCATGGACGATTTTCCGGGAGTGGCGACGGCGGCGACGATGCTGGTGTTTTCGCTCAAGGCGTGGGTGTTCAGCCTTGCCTACCTGGGCATGGTGTCCGGGGTGTCGCTGTGGGTGCGCAATCCGGGGGTGGCCACCGCGTTGGGGGTGATCGGGTTGGCGGCCTGGTCCGCCTGGTATCATGTGTCCACGCATTACGCCGATCCCGGATGGAAGATGATCTTTGAAGCTACGCGCCTGTTCGCGCCGCAGGCTTACCAGGTGGATCTGTTGCGGCCCGGGTGGTCGCATACCCTCCCGGCGGCCATGGGATTGGTGCTGCTCGGGTTGCTCGGCCTGCTGGCCGGCTACCTGCGGTTGCGCCGGAGGGATCTGTGATGCCGACGACGGCACTGACCGTGCATGGGTTGCGCAAGCGCTACGGGAAGCGGTGGGCCCTCGATGGCCTCGATCTCGATGTCCCGTGCGGCAGCCTGTTCGGATTGGTCGGCAGCAACGGTGCGGGCAAGACCACGATGATGACCTGTTGCGCGGGCTTGCTGCAGGCGGATGGCGGGATGATCAACCTGCTCGGATCCGGATCTCCCGATCCGGACCGGTTGCGCGGGCGGTATGCGATCCTGCCGCAGGATGCGCGGTTGCCGCTGCATGCGCGGGTGGGGGAACTGATGTTCTACTACGCGCGGTTAATTGGGCTGGCACCGGCGGAGGCCCGCCGCCAGATCGGCGAGTTGCTGGAGTGGGTCAACCTGGCCGACCGCCGTGATGCGGCGGTCCGCACCCTGTCGCACGGGATGATGCGGCGCCTCACCGTCGCGCAGGCGTTTCTTGGCCATCCGGAATTGGTATTTCTCGACGAGCCGATGAGCGGGCTCGATCCGCGTGAGGTCAATCGGCTGCGCGACCTGCTGACCCGCCGTCCGGCCGGCCAGACCATCGTCATCAGTTCCCACATCCTCGGTGAACTTGAGATGATTTGCGACCATGTGGCCTTCGTGGAAAAAGGCAAACGCGTCAAGCAGGGTCCGCTCTCCGCGATGGTGCGCCGCCACCACCGCCTGACCTACCGGTTGCGGCCGGGTGGGTGGCCGGAGGAATCGCTCCGGGCCTTGCCGGTGAAGGCGACCTGGTCCTTTGTCCCGGAGAAGCAGGTCATGGAGGTGATGCTCGATGACGAACCGCGGGATCCGGTCGAGGTCAATGCGCTGATCCTGCGTGTCCTGCTCGAGGCCGGGGTTGGCATCGAGGAGGTCACCCGCGGTTCGGACCTCGAGCGCGAATTCCTGCATGCCACGGCGACCGGGCCTTGATGACGGCATTCTCGCCGTTTTCGCCCTTGAACCACGGATACGGATGCCGTTACCTTGGCAGCGACATGAGCGAGGTTTCCCACAAACATGACGTTGTCGCCCTGGCTCGCACCCTGGTGTCGATCCCCAGCGTCAATCCGGTGTTGGCGGACGATCCGGCCATCGCGGGGGAGCGTCGCTTGGCCGAGTACCTGGCCGAGTACCTGCGGCAGCGGGGCTTCCGGATCGATTTCCATGAAGCGATCCGCGGGCGTCCGAACCTCGTCGCCACCTACGGGCCAACCGAACCCCGGCACCGCCTGGTCATCGAAGCCCATCTCGACACCCAGGGTGTTCACGGGATGACCGTGCCTCCGTTCGAGGGCATCATCGCCGACGGACGGCTGTACGGGCGGGGCGCCTGTGACATGAAGGGGCCGATGGCCGCCGCGCTGGTCAACTTCACGCCCGAGGTGCTGGCCGCGCTGAACAAGGCGGGCGTGCAATTGACCTTCATCGCCGCGATTGGTGAAGAGACCGGCAACCTCGGGGCCATCGAGTTGGCCGATGCGGGGATAGGCGGCGACGAGATCCTCGTGCTCGAACCCACGGATCTCCATGTCGTCCATGCCCACAAGGGTGCCTTCTGGTTCGAGGTCGAGGTCAAGGGCCGCGCGGCCCATGGCTCCAATCCTGACAAGGGACTCAGCGCCATCCAGGGCATGTCCCGGGTCATTGACCGCCTCTACCAGTTGACGGCCGCCGTGCCGCTGCGCAACGAATTGCTCGGTGCGGCCACGGTCAATGTCGGGATCATCCGCGGCGGCACGTCGATCAACATCGTGCCGGAACGGTGTGTCATCGAAGTGGACCGGCGCACCCTGCCGGGTGAAAACAGTGAAGAGATCCTGGCCGGGGTTCGAGCCTACCTGGCCGAACTGGTGGCTTCCGGGGTTCTGGTGCAGGGGGATGTCCGCCGCATCAAGGAAGGGATTCCCTTCCAGACCACCGCCGCCTCACCGTTGGTCCGCCGCCTCGCCCTCGCGCTGGGCGATCACGGGGTCGCCCCGGTCACCGAAGGCGCTGGCTGGTACAGCGATGCCGGCCCGTTTTCGCGCACCTGCCGCGACGTCGCGGTGTTTGGTCCCGGCAGTATCCGCCAGGCCCACACCGCCGATGAATACATTGAACT
>CALBHI010000219.1 GCA_937894535.1 uncultured Verrucomicrobiota bacterium | reverse complement strand
GATCGTGTCGCGCACCATCGAACACATGAAGGCGTCGAACTGGGACCGGTCCATCGGCGGCCTTTACCGCTATCCGCTCCACCTGCAACCCTGGCCGGAACATCCGTTCGGCGGGCCATGGGTGACCTACACAAGCTGGCTCGGCGGCGTCCATCTGCTCCGCGGCGAACGCGAACGTGCGGCCGACTGCATCCAATGGGTGCTGGATCAGTTGCCGGATGATTCGCACCTGATCGCGGAACATTTCAGCATTCAGCATATCGGCCGCCGCGGCTTTGCCCGCATCTACCTCGATCCGGCCACGCCGGAAGTCTGGGCCACCGCCGAGTTCCTGCGCCTGGTCATGCGCTATGCCACGCTTGCCCCGGCGGGCAGCATGGCCTAACATCATGGGCGGCGCGCGCCTGTATGCTCATACCCCAAAAAACGCTGGAGAAACTTCGCCGGATCGAGGCCACCTACCTCGCGCTGATCAACGAACCGCTCGCTGACTTCGCTTGTACCTACCTCGAAACCGATGAGCACCTGCGCGCGGTACCCGGCGATGATGCCGGATGGCAACCTTGTTCCCCCGGTATCGCCTGGGGCCACGCGTGGGGCAGCGCGTGGTTCCGGACCGCGATTACCCTCGCTCCGGAGCACGGCGACGGACCGCTGGTGATCGAAGCCCGCACCGGCGGCGTGGAGGCGTTGTTCTGGTTGGATGGCCGGCCGGCCGGAATCTTCAACTACGATCCGTGGGTCCGCATCCGCGGCGATCATCGGGTTCAACGACTTGTCGAGCAACCAACACCCGGCCTCACGTTTCAGGTCGCCGTGGAGGCCTATGCCGGACACCCCTCGCCGGGCAGCCAACCGTTCGAGACGCTGGAAAGCCAGACCTTGTACCCCGCGCCCTTCACCCGCCGGTTCGACGGAATACGGCTTTGCCGCCGCCACGATGACATCGCCCGCTTCGTACTGGACCTGCGCGCGCTGAACCAGTTGTCGTCCTCCCTGTCGTCCGACAGTTTCCGCAAGGGCGCCGTGGATGCCGCCCTCGTACGGGTGTTCGCCCTCGTCCCCCAGGATCCCGTGCGGCTGCCCCGCGCGACCTGGCGCGCCGCGCTGGCCGAAGCGGTTTCCGTCATGGCCCCGCTGCTGGCCTGCCGCAACGGGGATACCGCGCCGTTCGCCGGGCTCGTCGGCCACTCGCACATGGATACCGCGTGGCACTGGACGCTGGATGAAACGATCCGCAAGTGCGCCCGCACCTATGCGAATGCCTTGCGCCTGATGGAGCAGTATCCCGAGTACGTGTTCGTGCAGAGCAGTGCCCTGCATGCGGAGTGGATGCGCTGCTACTATCCGGATATTTTTGCCGGCATTCGCCGCCGTGTCGCCGAAGGCCGCTGGGAGCCGAACGGCGGCAGTTGGATCGAACCGGATGTCAACCTCGCCTCCGGCGAATCGCTCGTGCGCCAATTCCTGCGCGGTGATGCTTTCACCCGGGAACACTTCGGCTACCGCGCCGATACCTTCTGGCTGCCCGACACCTTCGGCTATTCCGCCGCACTTCCCCAGATCCTGCGCGGATGCGGCATCCGCTATTTCGCCACGACCAAACTGACGTGGAATGAATCCAACACCTTTCCGTACGACACCTTCTGGTGGGAGGGCATCGACGGCACCCGCGTGTTCGCGCATTTTCCCGACATCCACTGTGCGCCGGATCCGGAAACACTGATCAACAAATTGCACGGCACCGGGCCGAAGGATTACCGGGTGGTGCCGAACTGCGTGCGGCACAAGGAGGTCAACCGATCCCGTCTGATCGCCTACGGCTACGGCGACGGCGGGGGCGGACCCGATGCGCACATGATCGAGATGGCCCACCGCTGCCGTGACCTCGAAGGCTGTCCCCGCGCGGAACACACCACCGTCGGCATCTTCATGGCGCGGCTCGAGCGCGGAAGCCCCTCCGCCCCGGTGTATAGCGGCGAATTGTACCTTGAAGCCCACCGCGGCACCCTGACCCAGTTGCACGACATCAAACGCGGCAACCGCCGCGCGGAATTCGCCCTGCGCGAAGCCGAGTGCCTGCATGCCTTCGGCGGCGCAGTCCCCGCCGATTGGCGCACCCGCTGGCGGGCCGCATGGGATCTGCTGCTCGTCAACCAGTTCCACGACATTCTGCCCGGCACCTCGATCGCGGAAGTACATGACCGGGCGATCTCGGAACTGCACCAGGTATGCCGCGATGCCGTCGCCCTGTCCGCAGAGGCCGCCGCTGCGCTGGTGCAACCGGCGGACCACTGCATCACCCTGTTCAACACACTGGGATGGACCCGGCACGAGGCCTTCATCGCCGATCCGCCACCGGGTTGCCGCCTCGACGGCATCCCCAGCCAGCAGGTGACCACCGTCTGGGGCGAAGACCGGTTGGTGGCCGATGCACTCGACCTGCCACCGCTCGGTGCGCGCACCGTTAGCCTGGTTCCCGGCGGCGTCTCGCCAGCCGCGTCCAGCCCGTTCACGTGGGACGGGTCAACCGTCACCACGCCGCTGCTGCGCGTGCGTTTCGCCGCGGAGGGCGGTCTTGCCTCGGTGTGGGTCGCGGGCGCGGCCCGCGAGTTGGCCGTGGAGGACGGACTTCCGCTGAACACCTTCCGCTTCGGCGAGGATATCCCGGGCGCGTGGGACAACTGGGACATCGATGCCGATCTAGCGCTGAAACTCACTCCGTCGCCTCAACTGGAGCACCGCGCCGTCGTGGCCGACGGACCGCTTCAGTTCCGCCTCCGGCAAACGTATACGTTCGGAACGACCTCGCGGCTGATCCAGGATGTCGTGTTCCATGCGGCCACGATGCGGATCGATTTCGAGACCTTGATCCAATGGCGCGAGGAACACGCCTTCCTGCTCGCCGAATTCCCGCTCGCGGTGCGCGCCCCTTCCGCGCGCCATGAAATCCAGTTCGGCCATCTCGAACGGCCGACCCATCGCAACCACTTCGAGGACCGCGCCCGGTTCGAGGTCTGCCAGCACAAGTGGACCGACCTTTCCGAAAACCGCTTCGGCGTGGCCCTGCTCAACGACGGCAAGTACGGGGTCTCGGTCGAGGGCGGCACCATTCGCCTCTCGCTGCACAAGGGCGGCTGTCATCCCGATCCGCGCGGTGATCGCGGCGACCACGTGGTCACCTACAGCCTGCTCCCGCATGACGGCCCCTTCACCGCTGAGAACGTGGTGCGTCCGGCCTACGAACAGAACCTCGCTCCCACCGTTGTACCCGGTGAATTGCCTGCGCCGGTGCCCTCCCTTTTTACCGTCGATGCTCCGAATATCGTGGTCGAAGCCATCAAACCCGCCGAGGACGGCCGCGGTTATATCGTGCGTTTGTATGAAGGCGAACGCCAGACTACCGGAGCCTCTATCCGCTTTGCCCGCCCGCCGACCGCGGTCTTCGCCACCAACCTGCTCGAGGAACCGGTTAAGACGGTTGACATCGATGCGGGGGTGATCCGGTTGTCCTTCCGCCCGTTCGAGATTGTCTCGATCCGGGTGATTCCGTGATCGGTCGAGGTGCCACCCATGCCCCGATTCCACTGGACCAATCCCCTCATGAACGGAAGTGGACCCGATCCCTTCATCTACCGTGCCGAAGGCCGCTACTGGTTGATCACCACCGGTCCCGCTCCAGACGGTCGGTTTCTGCCGGTATGGTGTTCCGAGGACCTAGTGCAATGGACGTTCGTGCGCGGTGCCGTGGCCTGCGGTGGTGAGGGGGCTTGGAACCGGTTCAATTTCTGGGCACCCGAAGTGCTGATACACGAAGGCACCTACTGTCTCTACTACACCGCCAAGCATACCGAGGATGACCGGAACCACAGCAACCGGGTCGGCCTCGCGGTCAGCCAGCACCCCGGCGGCCCGTTCGAGGATCGCGGGGTCCTGATCAACCACGCCGCGCTCGATGCCAGTCCCTTCCGCGATGCCGATGGAACGCTCTGGCTGCTTTTCGTGACCGAGTATGGCAACGACCGGGGACTCGCCCCGGGGCGCATCTGGATCGACCGTCTTTTGCATCCGTCACGCATTGCCGATCAGCCAACCCTGCTCGTCGATCGCCACTTCTGGCAGGAGGGACCGGTCATGCTGCGCCAGCCGGATGGTCGCTACCGGTTGACTTACAGCATTGGGGCGTGGACCAATGACACCTACCGCGTCGTCCAGGCCGTCGCCGACCGCATCACCGGACCGTTCACCGAATCCGGCCCGGTGATCATGCAGTCCACCCCCGACGTCAAAGGTCCGGGGCATCACAACGTCTTCACCGGTCCGGACGGCGCACCGTGGCTGGTCTACCACGGTTGGGATCCCGCGATGACCCACCGGTTCCCCCGCATCGACCGCCTCATTACCGCACACGACGGTAGCCTCTCCAGCCACGCCCCCACCAGTACGCCGCAGGAATATCGCTGGTAGGAGTCCTCTGCCCTCATTCACTAAAAAGCACTTTAGTAGCACGTAGAAGGACACAATCGTGCGGCTTTGCATTCGCGCCCTTGTCCCATCTGCCGTAGCATGAAACCAGATGGCGGGATGCCGCGACGACGGAGGAGCGAGCGTATGAGCAAGCGGATGGTTAGACAGTGCTGGGCCCTGGCCGTGATCGGCTGGTCGGTATGCAGCGTGCGGGCGGACCTGTTGATCTGGAACGGCGGATCGGGCGGAGTGTGGCAGGACGGTGGAAGCGGATGGCAGTCCGGCGGTTCCCCGGACGTGTGGGACAATGCAGTGCCTGATTCCGCGTCATTCACCGGCGTCGCTCCATCCACCGTTTCCATCGCCGCAGGTGGCATCACGGTGGGTGACCTTTCCGTGAGCGGCGCTACCTACGGGTTTGCCGGTCCGGGAACGCTCACCCTGACTGGTGGTGACATCGCGGTGGGTGCCGGGCTTGTCTCCACCATGTCGATGGCGCTGGCCGGTTCGGCTGGATTCACCAAAACGGGCGAGGGTGTTCTGGTGCTGTCGAACGGCAACAAGAATGTCAGCGGAACCGTGGTGATCGAGGGCGGGGCGATCCAGGTCGCGGGCGTCGGCAACGGGTTTCTCGGCTCAACGTCGAACACCGCCGTGACCCTCAACGGAGGTGCGTTGCATGGCAATTTTGCCGCCAACGCGTCGCCGGCCTGGGCGATCGAAGTCGGCGCGGGCGGAGGCGAACTGCGCAACCTCAATGCCGGCCGCTGGCAAATGAACCAGGCCAACCGACTCAGCGGATCGGGTACGCTGACCCTGTCGTTCGGTACGGTGAATTCCCGCTATGAACTCACCGCCGCGCAGTCGACCTTTGCCGGCAAGTGGATTCTCGACAGCGCCGGCAACAACAACCGCTTTTTCGACATCACGTCGGGATTCAATCCCGGCACCGCTACCGGCGACGATGTCTATACGCTGCGGCAAGCTTCCCTGCTGCTGCGTGACGGGGTGGTCCTGGGCGCAACCAACAAGGGGATCCGGCTGATCAATGGCACATCGCGGATTGGCGTGGCCGGGGGCAACACGGCCACGGTGGCCGGCCGAATCACCGGGGGTGTCTCCGATCACCTCGAGTTGAGCCTGGGCAGCACGAGTTCGGTGCTTGTTCTCTCGAACACGCAGAACAGCTGGTTGGGCAACACCATCTTGCGCACCGATGCCGCATCGGGCGATGTCCGCGGCACGGTGCGTCTCGGCGCGTCCGAGGTGATTCCCAATACCGGCGGCAACGTCACGATCAACGCGGGCGTGGTGCTCGACCTGAACGGTTTCACGGAAACGATCGGCGGGCTCGACGGCAGCGGGAGGGTCATCAGCTCGACCGGCGCGGCGACCTTGCTGGTGGGGGCCAACGGGAATTCACCGACCTTCACCGGAACCATCGCCGATGGCGGCGGACAACTCGGCCTGACCAAAGTGGGCGCGGGCACCCAGTCGCTCGCCGGAACCAATACCTACTCCGGTGTCACCGTGGTATCCGAAGGTACGCTCAAGCTGAATGCGGGATCGTCGATCTCGAACACGCCATCGATCACCATCGCCTCGAATGCCGTGCTGAACGTGGCTTCGCTGGCCGGCGGGTTGACCCTGCGCAGCGGCCAGACGCTGGGTGGCGAGGGCGAGGTGGTCGGCAGCCTCACCGTCGGGGATGGAGCGACGCTTGATCCCGGAGCGAGTCCGGGTTTCCTTACGGTGGACAGCCTGACCCTCGCCTCGGGCAGCCGTTTGCTCATCGAGGTGAACGGTACCGCATTCCCCGGCGCGGACTATGACCGCGTGTTCAGCGACAACACACTGACGTACCAAGCCGGGTGGACGTTGGAGGTTTCCTTTGCCTCCGGCTTGTCGGGAACCCACACCGTGCGGATCCTAGAGTTCGCCTCGTACAACGGCACCGCGAACGCCCCGGTGCTGACCTACAATGAAACCGAGGCGGAAAACGTTTCGTTCAATACGGCCACCGGCGAGCTGACCTTCACCGGAACCCTGGTCCCGGAACCGGCTTCGGTGGTGCTGATGCTGCTCGGTGGTTTCTTGCTGCGGTTGCGCCGTTCCGTGCGCGGAGGAGCACGGGCATGAGCAGGATGTGTCGCCTCGCCGCGTTGTCGCTGCTGCTGGCCGTTCCGGCCGTGGCCCAGCCTCCCCCGGGTGTTGTCGCGGTGATTGCCAGCAAGGGACAATTCAAGGGTCCGACCGACCGCGAGGGCATGGAGGCTCTGGCCAGGGTGGCGCACCAGCGCGGCTATCCGGTGACCTGGCTGCTCAAGCCGGCCGCTGCGGCCGAGATGGCCGACACCTTGAAACAGTGGCAGAAGGGATTCGGTGACGAGGTCGCTTGGTTTGCCGAATACCCCGAACCGGGCGCAGAGCCGGAACTCAAGGCCTTGAAAAAAGCCGTCACTGGACAACCCATCCGCTCCGCCGGGCAAACCCGTTACGGGGTCGACTGGGTGCGGCTCGCCGCCAACGAGGGCATTACCGGTGTGTGGGGGCGGTGTTTTGAGCAAACCTATGCCGACAATATCGTGGACCGCGGTTCGCCGTTTGGTTTCTATTACCTGCGCCCCGACTGCTACAAGGTTCCCGCAACCAACGACGGTGGTCTGGTGTCGGTGCCGTGGATGTCCTCCGATATCAACCTGGTGTTCCGCACCGGGTGGGCCTCGGGCTTTACCTTTGATCCGGACGATCCGTTGGCCATCGGGGTCATCCGGGCTGGCGATATCCGTTACTGGGAAGCACTGGTCGACCAGACCATCGCCCAGGCTGCCTACAACAGTTTTGTCCCGCTGGTGATCCAGCAGGAATACGCGGCCGTCGGCGACTCCGTACGGCGCAAGGACGGCGAAGACCTCGCGGTGCTCGGTGATCTGTTGGACCTGCTGAAAAAGCGCGGGATTCCGGTGGTGACGATGGGCGAGGCGGTCCGCCGTTACCAGCAGGCGAATCCCAAACGCACACCACCGACGTATGCGCTGTATGACAACCTCGGATCCATCGGCCTCGCCGCTTCCCCCCAGGCCCATCCGCGCACCGGCCGCCTTCACAAACTGCAGGTCGTGACCGAGCCCCTCACCAAGGCCACCGCCGGAAAACCGTTTAATGGCTATTTCGCCACGGATTTCTCGGAGGGGATTCGCCGCTATGTCCATCCCGAAGGGAAGACCTACGCCCAGCACGGCAAGCTGCTCGCCTACTACGATACGCACGGCCTGCTGATGTTCGACGAGGGAGTGAACAAGCCGGTGCGCATCACCAGTTACCTTTCCCTGCCGGTCAATGCCCACACGCCGATGGTGTTACCGGAGATGTCGCACTGGTACCGCACCCAGGATGCGATTCCGGAACCGACCATCGACCGTGCGGAAACCGCCGCCGGACTGACCATCACGATCAAGGCAGCCTGGACACCTGCCGGACGATTCACGCACGCGCGGCTTCCCTACGGCGTGATGCTGTGGGGGGATTTCGCCCGCTACCGCCTGCCGCCGCAGGCGCCCGCCGGCGCGAAGATCCTCGGGACGCACGGCTTGTTCATCCCGATAGTCCTCCAGGCCGGTGACAACCAGGTTTCCCTCTCGCTGACCCGGGTGCGATGACACCGATCATTTCCCTGCATGACCAGCCTCCGGTTTCGGTCACCCGCACGGATGACGGTGCCTGGTTGATGGACTTCGGCCGCGTGGCCTTCGGCAACCTGCGCCTTGATGCGCCACCACGCCGCGGCATCGAGGTCGTGGTGCACCTCGGCGAAAACCAACGCGACGGCCGGGTGGACCGCGAACCACCCGGCAGCGTGCGGTATGCTCGAATCGTCGTCCATCTTGGCGGCGATGAACCGATCGTCGCCGCCCCGCCTTCAGATCCGCGGCACGTCCATCCATCGGCGGTGCGCACCCCGGTCGCGTGGGGTGGGGTCATGCCCTTTCGCTGGATCGAACTCGAAGGTTGGCCGGAGCGGGCCGGGAAGCCGGTGGTGGTGCGGCAAGCCGCCTTCCTCGCGTCGTGGGATGATACGGCCTCCTCCTTTGATTGCTCCGATGCCTTGCTCAACCGCATCTGGGATGTGTGCCGCTACACCATCAAGGCCACCACCTTTGCCGGCGTGTACGTGGATGGCGAACGCGAGCGCATCGCCTACGAGGGCGACGCCTACATCAACCAAGTGTGCCACTATGCCGTTGACCACGACACGAGCATGGCCCGGGCCACCTTCGACCGGTTGGTGGCTTATCCTACCTGGCCAAGCGAGTGGCGTTTGCAGATGCCGTTGATCGCCCGGGCCGATTGGTTGCACACCGGCGATCCAGGCTGGGTTTCCGAACGGTACGAATCGCTCAAAGCCAGCCTGTTGATGGAGCGCGCCCGGCCCGATGGGTTGCTGCACAGCAATGAGGCGCACATCGCCAAGGGTGACCTGGTGGATTGGCCGCCCGGGGAACGCGATGGTTTTGTGTTCACCGGGGTCAATGCCGTCGTCAATGCCTTCCGCATCCGTGCCCTCGCCGCGATGGCGGAACTCGCGGCCATTTGTGGCTCCCGATCGGAAGCCCGCCAGTATGCTGCACAAACCCGCACCGCCATCCGCGCCTACCAGACCATCCTGCTCGACCGAGCCCGCGGACTGTTTCGCGACGGCGAGGAGACCGAACATGCCTCGTGGCACGCCAACGGCTTCGCCCTCGCCGCCGGGTTGACCCCGGCGGCGCTCCGCTCCGGGATGGCCGCCTGGATTGCCCAACGGGGCATGGCCGGATCGGTTTATGCCGCCTTTCACGTGCTCGACGCCTTGTTCGAGCATGGGGCAGGGGAACAGGCCTTGTCCCTGATCACCGCCCCCGGTGACCGCAGTTGGCGTCACATGGTCGCGTCGGGAGCCACGATCACCTGGGAGGCCTGGGACCAACGGTACAAACCGAACCAGGACTGGAACCATGCGTGGGGCGCCGCCCCGGCCTGGCTGTTGCCCCGTCATGTCCTCGGCGTACGTCCGCTCCGTCCGGGCTGGTCACAGGTCCTGGTGAGGCCGATCCACGGAAACCTTACCCGGGCCGACGGTACCATCCCTACGCCACTCGGGCCGATCAAGGTCGCCTGGAACCGCGATCCGGCATTCCGCCTCCGCCTGTCCGTTCCCCGCGGCATGACCGCGCGGATCGAGCTTCCCGCCGCACGCCTGTCCCGCGGCGTCCGTTCCCGTGGACGCCCGGTACCGGCCATGCGCGCAGGCGGCCGTTGGGTCATCGAATCCTCCGGATCCGGTGAGTGGTCGGTTGACCGGTAATTGCACCATTTAGCACCAAAGGTTCCGTATCGTGTACCCGTTTGTGAGTATCAGGTTTTGCCTGTATTCAATCTTTCGCTCTACGATGGAACGTTGGATGGCGTGGTGCACGCCGATGCGCGCCTGTTCCGGTGGGTGCGAGCAATCAGCGATGGTTCAACCGAGTAGTGGGAGTAATCATGGGAAAGTTGAATAAACCGGTTTCCGGGGTGATGCCGTGGCGGTTCATGCTGGGCCTGCTGCTTGCGCTTTCATCCGCTCGGGCCGCGACGCTCACGTGGAATGGCGGCGTTTCCGGTGACTGGGTCAATGGCGGCGGTGGTTGGTTGAATGGCCTTTCCCCGGCCACCTGGAACAATGCCACGCCGGACAATGCGACGTTCACCGGCACGCTGACCCTTTCGCCCACCATCAACGCCGGCGGGATCACCGTCGGTGACATGGCCTTCACATCGGGCTCCTATTCGTTCAGCGGCGGAACCCTCACCCTTGCTTCGGGCAACATCAGCGTCGGTTCCGGCCTGACCGCGACCTTCAACCAGGCATTGGCGGGCACCGCGGGCCTCACCAAATCCGGCGATGGCACGTTGTCCCTTGCCGGCAACAACAAGAATTATTCGGGTACGACCACCATCAACGGCGGTGCGATCGAGATAACCGATACGGCTGCCGGTTCGCTCGGTTCGTCCGCCAGCGGTACCATCGCCCTGAACGGTGGAGCGATCTTCGGCAACTTCTCGGTCAACAAGACGCCCGGCTATACGTTCACCGTCGGAGCCTCCGGCGGCGAATTTCGCACCCTCGGCGCCGGCCGCTGGCTGATGACTGCCAACCGGATCAGCGGTTCGGGCACCTTGACGTTGCGCCTGGCCTCGGCTTCGCGTTTCCAGCCCGCGAATTCCCAGAGCGGTTTTTCCGGCAAGTGGATCTTCGACGGCGATGGCGACCAGAACCGCCTCATCGACTTCAACGGCGGCAGCGGAAGCGGCTACCTCGGGACCGGCACCGGCGACGATGTCCTCACCATCATCGACAGCCCGGCCCTGCTGCTCCGCAACGGCGTCATTCTCGGCACGCCACTGCAGGGCATCGCCCTCGGCGCCGGCGAGGCGAAAATCACCGCAGCCGGAAGTTCGACCGTGACCATTGGCGGCAAGCTGAACGGTCCGTCCGGAAACAACGTCCAGTTTTACACCGATGCGGCCAATAGCATCCTGATCATTTCCAACACCGCGAACAGCTGGCTGGGAAATACCTCTATCCAAGGCCTTGGCATCGTCCGGGTTGGCAATGCCGGCGTATTTCCCGATAACGGTGGCGTGGTGGACGTCTTCTCCTCCACCGCGGTGCTTGACCTGAATGGATTCAACGAAACCATCGGCGGCCTTACCGGTCTCGGCCGTGTGGACAACCGTGCCAATACCACCACCGCTTCGCTGGGGGTGGGGGGCAATAACCAGGACTCGACGTTCTCGGGTATCCTCACCAACAGCGGTTCCGGTTCCCTGTTGCGCCTGGTCAAGGTCGGCTCCGGAACCTTCACCTTGTCCGGCAACGGCATCAATCACCAGGGAGGGCTGATCATCAGCAACGGTGCCGTCCAGTTCTCCGCCGTCGGGGCCGGACGCCTCGGCGCATCCGCCACGGCCGAGGTTATGCTCGAAGGGGGCACGCTGCAGGGCAACTTCGCCGGCAACACCACCGTGGGCAATACCATCACCGTGGGGGCTAACGGCGGCACGCTGCGCAATATCGGCAGTGATTCGCAACGCTGGCAGATGTCGGCCAACCAGTTGTTCGGATCAGGTACGCTGACCCTTGCCTTCAGCAACCAGAACACGCGTTTCGTCTTCGCCAACGCGCAGGACAATTTCACCGGCAAATGGATCGTCGATAGCGGCGGCAACGTGAACCGGTTCGTGGACCTGAACTACAGCAGCGGCAACGGCTTCGGCGCAGCCACCGGGGACGATGCCATCACCTTCGAAAACAACGGCGCGGTGCTGATCCGCAACAACCTCGCTCTGGGCAGCCCCTCCCAAGGCATCACCCTCGGCGGCGGCCGCGCCCGGATTAGCGTGGCCTCCACCTCCACCGGGACGATCGCCGGCAAGATTTCCGGACCCGCGGCGAACCAGGTCCAATTCTACTTCGACAACGGGAACAGCGTGCTGATCCTGTCCAACGCCGCGAACAGCTGGGCGGGTGCGTCGCAGATCAATGCCGGCGGATCCTTCGGCACCCTGCGCCTCGGCGCGGCCGGGGTGATCCCCGACACCGGCGGGGTGTTTGACGTGACCACCACCGCCCGGCTTGACCTCAACGGGTTTTCCGAAACGATCGGCAGCCTCACTGGTGCTGGTCGCGTGGACAACATGGCCGATGGAACATCGGCCACCCTCTCCATCGGCGGCAACAACGGCAACGCCACCTTCTCGGGCTTGATCACGAACAGCGGAACCTCCTCGTCCACCGCGATCACCAAAATCGGAACAGGCACCCAAACCTTTAGCTCGGCTAACGGGTATGCCGGACTGACCACGGTCAGTGCCGGTGCCTTGCGCATCACCCATGCCGGTGCACTCGGCTCGACCGCTGCCGGCACCGTCGTCAACGGCGGCGGTACCATCGAGCTGCAGGGTGGCATCTTTGTTTCCGGTGAGGACCTCAGCTTGACCGGCACCGGTGTCGCGGGAGCTGGCGCGCTGCGCAACATCAGTGGTAACAACACCTGGCAGGGGGTGATCCAGCTCAACAACAGTGCCGCCCTTACCATCGCCTCGGACAGCGGCGACCTGAAACTGCGCGGCCTGCTCATCCAGACCGGATCGACCCCCCCGGTATTCCAAGGCAACGGCAACATCTTCATCGAGACCTCGATGAACGCGGACTTCGTGCGCGGCAGCGGCAACGGCGACGTGCTCATCGCCACCGGCTTCACCGTCACCGGTGACGTGACCGTGGCTTCCGGCGCCACCGGCGCGTTCAAGGTGGAAGGCACCCTGGTCGGCGATGTCACGATGAACGGCGGCCAGCTGACCGGGGTGAACGGCTTCATGGATGACGTGACGCTGGGGGCGGGGACCCTCTCGCCCGGCGCGAACGGCGTGACCCTGCTGAACATGAACAGCCTGACCATCACCGGCGGTGCCTACCAGTGGAACATTACCAACGCCACCGGAGCGGCTGGCACGAATTGGGACCTGTTGCGCGTGGGTGCGGGATCGGGATCCGTGAACCTTTCCGGCGCTGCCGCCGGTTCGATCACCGTGCGCGTCGTATTCGCCTCGACGACCCTGACCAATTTCAACCACCAGGTCGCGGGAAGCTGGATGATCGTCGATGCCGGATCCGTCTCCGGCTTCAACGCCAACAAGTTTGTTGTCGATGACAGCGCCTTCGGTCCCGGCAGCGACGGCGGCACCTGGTCGGTCAGCCAGTCCGGCGGCGATCTCTACCTCGACTACGCGCCCGGCGCGGCGGTCGACCTCGCGGTTTCGGTCACCGACGCCCCCGACCCGGTCCCTGTGGGCGACCTCGTGACCTACACCATCGTCATCACCAACCGCTCCGCCACCACCGTGCAGGAATATGCGGTGACCAACACGCTGGGCATCAACATGGCTTATGTGTCGAGCAGCGACGGCGGTATCCACGCCGCCGGCGTGACCCGCTGGACTTTGACCAACCTCGCCGCCAACGGCTCGCGCACCATTACGCTGAGCGCAAACGCCAGTGTGCAGGGCGCGGTCTCCCTGGTTACCCGCGTGCAACCCCGCCGCGCCGAGTCAGCCCCCGCCGACAACGTGGTCACCAGCACCACCTCGGTCTTCTGTCCCACCGCCGGCCTGGCCACCAACAATGCCCCCGCCTTCCGGGTCACCACCAACGGCGTTGCCATTTCCTTCACCGTGACCACCGCCAACGACGATTGCAACCCGCCGTTCCTGCGTGCCGCGGGCCTGCCCAGCGGCGCCTCGTTCAATGTCGTCACCACCGGCTTCAGCGTGGCCGGCACCTTCCTGTGGCCATCGCCGACTTCCGGCACCCATCCGGTGCGCTTCTATTCGTTCAACGAGACCAAGGCCACCTCGACCGTGGTCACCCTCATCTACGTCAACAACGGCGCGGAGGGCGGCAACGCGCAGGGCATCCCGCATTCGCAAACCAACTGGTCGGTCGAGATCGCCGGCCTGTCCGCCGTGTCGGGAGGCCAGACCGAGTTGAGCTGGCATGCCAAGCCCGGGATTACCTACGACATCTACCGCGCCACCGGCAATCTGGGTGACGGGGCGATCTTGTGGAACAAGGTGCTCCCCGGGGTGGAGGCCGGAGCCGCCGTGGAGGACGTGCTGATCAATGTCCCGGCCAACCAGCAGTACTACCA
>CALBHI010000218.1 GCA_937894535.1 uncultured Verrucomicrobiota bacterium | reverse complement strand
CGTATCCATCCCGGCCACGGCTTCGTCGTCCTGCTGAATTCAGATGACCGGCCGGCAACGTTCCGCGTGGACCTCCCGGCCGGCAACTGGCGGGTGATCGGCGACGGGAACAAGATCGAGATGGACGGCCTCGACAACTACGAGACCATCACCGGCCCGCGCACCCTGACCATCCGCGTCCCCGATGTACGGGCGCTGATCCTGATGGACGGCTTCTAGGCCCGGCCCGCCGCGCGCTCACATCGTCGCGTGTTCGCGCAGTTGTTCGAGGTTGAGCACTTCGAGGGCGCGTTGGTGGGTGGCGCGCAGGATGACCGGCGGGGCACAACCGGCTATGTAGGCCTCGCGCCAGCGCGCGGCGCACAGGCACCAGCGGTCGCCCGGCCGCAACCCCGGGAACCCCCATTCCGGCCGCGGCGTGGACAGGTCATTTCCCCTCTCGCGTGAAAAGACGAGGAAGGCCTCGGTCATCTCGGCACAGACCGTGTGCGAACCGGCATCCTCCGCGCAGGTATGGCAACTGCCGTCGCGGAAAAATCCGGTCATCGGGGCCGTGCTGCACGGGATCAGCGGGCCACCGAGGACATTGCGTTGTGCGCTGGTATTCATGCCGGATTGTGATTTCGTCGGTTCTATCCTAATCTGCCTCACCGTGAACGACAACCGTAACCACGCGGGAAAAACCGCCACGCCCCTGATCGCCTGCATCCTGCTCGCGCTCGCGGTGCGCGTAACGGCGTGGTGGCTGCTCCAGTCGTCGGTAATGCTGACCCCTCCCGCCGGCGGCGGACATGATCGCTCGTTGTACGTCGCGGCGATGGAACGTGTAGCTGGCGGCGTGTGGTGGCCGGACGGATCCTTCGACTACCTGCCGTTGTATCCGTGGATGGGCGGGCTGGCCACCCGGCTGGTCGGCAACCCGGTGGCCGCGGCCGCGGTTTTCGGCATCGTGCTCGACACCCTCACCACGGCATTGATCCTGCTCTTCGCCCTGCGCCTCGGCGCACCGCGTAACCTCGCCGCACTGGCCGCCTGCCTGTATGCCGCCTACCCGCTCGCCACGATCTACAGCCTGCAACCGATGCCCAATACGCTGAATGCGTTCGGGGTGACCGCGTTCGCGTGGCTGGTGCACGGGTTATGGACGCCGACCCGTCCGCATCCCGTCCGCACCGCGCTGACCGGCCTGTTCGGCGGCGTGTTCGCCCTCGGCTTCGCCGGACTGCTGCCGATGGCCGTGGTGGCGGCACTCGGCCTCGGTGTGCGGCACCGCTCAGCCCTCCCCGCCCTGGCCCTGCTCGCCGGATTTGCCCTGCCGCTGGCCCCGGTGGCCATGCATAATACCCGGGCGGAAGGACGTCTGACCCTGCTCTCGACCCACGGCGGACTGAACCTCTACATGGGCAACCACCGCGAGGCCACGGGGTATCCGCTGCGCATCCGCGACTTCCGCATGACCGCACGCGACCTGCTCACCGATGCCCATCGCCATGCCGAGCAGCAGGCCGGCCGCGCCCTCACCCGCGCGGAAAGTTCGGCGTGGTGGAGTGGCCAGGCCCGTGCGTTCTGGCGCGACGAGCCCGCACTCGGCGTGTACCTGACGGCGCGGAAATTCCTGCTGTTCTGGAACTACCGCGAGATGGACGATCTCCGCCTGATGGAACAGATCCGGTTGACCGATCCCGCTTTCCGCGTATGGCACGGCACCCCGTTCGCGGTGTTTGCATGGGCGGGGTTGCTCGGTCTGCTCTATGCACGCAACGCCACCGCTCCACGCCTGCTGGTGCTGACCGGCATCGCCGGCCTCGTCCTGTTTTTCATCACCGCCCGCTACCGCCTGACCTTCGTACCGCTGTTGGCCGTGCTGGGTGCGGCCGGGCTTCCGGCCTGGTGGGATCATGTGACGGCACGACGCTGGCGGCACCTCGCGGCGGGCATCGCCTGCGCGGCCATCGTCGCCGTTCCCTTCAAGGTGCGCGACCAGCGGCCGATCGACCACTACAACGCGGCGATCATGCTCAGCCAGGCGGGTCGGCTCGAACAGGCTGCCGCGGTGATCGAGCAGGGCCTGGTCCTCGCACCCGGTTTCGGCGAACTCTATTTCGCGTTTGGCAATGTGCTGTTCCAGAAAGAGCAATTCCTCGAAGCCGCCTCTTCGTACGAGCGCGCCCTCAGCTTGAATCCGAACCAGCCCACCGCCGGGTTCAACCTCGTGTTGAGCCTGGCCAAAGCGGGTGAGGTCTGTGCCGCACGCGACGCGGCGGCGACGATCGCCGGCATGGGGATGGCGGTGGATGCACGGCTCGATGGCCTGCGGCGCGAACTCGAAGCGGCCTGTCCGCGCTAGCGCCGGGCGCAGCGCGGATCAAGCACCGGCGAGGTGCTCAAGGAATCCGCGGACGAGGCGACCGCTGACCCACTGGCGGTATTCGGCGGTCGAGCGGATATCCGAGATCGGCTTCACCGACGCGGCGGCGACCTGTTCGGCGCGGGCGATGGTCGCCTCGGTCAGGGGTTGTCCGGTCACCGCACGTTCCACGTCGGGCAGGCGGATCGCGGTCGGGGCCACGCTGCCCAGCGCGACGGCAAACGAGGTGATGACGCCGTCACGCACCGCACCGCGGTAGCTGCCCATGATTTTCGAGATGGCTTGCGCGGCGCGCGGACCCAGCTTGCGAAACGCCTCGCGTTCGCCGTCGCGGCGCGCGGGCACGAGGAACCGCACGATCAGTTCGTCGGGTGCGAGATCGATTTTCCGGTAGCCGAGGATGAACGCGGTCAGCGGCAATTCGCGTTCGCCGCGCACGCTGGCCACGACCACGCGGGCCTCGCTGGCCAGCAGGGTCGGGGCGAGATCGCCGGCCGGGCTGGCGTTGGCGATGCTGCCGGCGATCGTGCCCATGGCCTGGATCTGTCCGCCGCCCACGGTGGCGGCAGCTTCGGCCAGGGCGGGCACGGCGCGCTGGATCAGCTCTGAACGGCGCAACGCGGCGTGGGTGATGCCGGCGCCGATCACCACCCGGCCGTTGTCCTCGCGCAGCACGTGCAGTTCGCACAGGTTCTTCACATCGATCGCACGTACCGGGACCGGGCGGGCTCCCGATTCCCACTGCACCATCAGATCGGTGCCGCCGGCGAGTGGAAGGCCGCGGGTCGCCTCGTCAGCCATCAGGGCCAGCGCTTCGGGCAGGGACGCCGGGAAGGCGACATCGAGTTGTTCCATCGGCGTGGTCATGCGGGTTTCCCTTCATCGGCCGGCCAGCGTTCGGCCGCGGCCTGGACGGCCTCGATGATCTTCACGTAGCCGGTACAGCGGCAGATGTTGCCGGCGTGCGCATCCTTGATCGTTTCCTCGTTCACCACCGGATGGCGGCGCAGGAAGGCGTAGGAGGACACAAGCATGCCGGGTATGCAGAAACCGCACTGCGCGGCGCCCTTCTCGAGGTAGGAGCGCTGGATCAGGCGGCCGCCCGGGGTTTTCTCCAGACCCTCGACGGTCAGGATCTCCGCGCCGTCGCGCACCTGGCCGGCGGCGAGCAGGCACGACACCGCGAGTTCGCCGTTGATCATCACCGTGCAGGCCCCGCATTCGCCTTCGCCGCACCCTTCCTTGGTGCCTTTGAGGTCGAGGTCCTCGCGCAACACGTCGAGCAGGCGGCGGGCGGGTGGGAACGCCACAGTGCGGGATTCCCCGTTGATCTTCCAGGTACGTTGGATCTTTTTCATGGTCGTCATACGGGTGCGCCAGCGGTCTGGTGCGCGGACAGCGCTTTCAGGATTTTTTCCGGAGTGATCGGCAGGTCGTTGATACGGACACCCAACGCGGCCTTCACTGCGTTGGCGATGGCCGGGGCGAGTCCATCCATCGGCATTTCGCCGACGCCCTTCGCGCCGGGCGCGGCGTGGCCGTAAGGATATTCGATGAAGTCGATGTCGAAGGCCGGGATATCGCGTGCGGTCGGCACGACGTAGGTCTGCATGCGGCTCGCATCGTACAGGCCGTCCTTGATGTCGATCTTCTCCATGACCGCGTAGCCGAGGGCCTGCACGAGGCCGCCCTCGACCTGCCCCATGGCGAGCACCGGGTTGATCAGGCGGCCGATGTCGAAGCAGGCGGTGACCTTCTTCACGGTGAGCTCGAGGGTCAGGGCATCGACCTCCACCTCGGCGATGTTGCAGCCCCACGAATAGGAGGGATACGAATCGCCCTCGAAGGTCTTCTGGTTCCAGCGCAGCGTCTCCGGCAGCTTGAACTGGTTGTAGACGCGCAGCGGTCCGTGTTGCTTGAGGTAGGCCGAGGCGACCTCCTGGAAACCGCGGGTGGTCCCGGAAAGTTTGCCGGTAAAGCGGTTGTCGTCGAGTTCGACCTCCTCGCCGCCGAACAGGGACGCGGCGGCGAAGGTTTCGAGGGCCTTGCGCATTTTCTCGGCGGCGCCGAAGACGGTTCCGCCGACCACCATGGCGGTGCGCGAGGCCACAGTCGGTCCGCTGTCGGGTGCATACTTCGTGTCGGGGAACGGCATGCGGACCTGGTCGATGGCGATGCGCAGGCCGTCGGCGGCGATCTGCGGCATGATGGTCATCGTGCCCTGCCCCATCTCGGTCGAACTGATGCGGATATTCACGCCGGCGCGGCCGTCCTCGAGGTATTCGAGGTCGAGGGCGGCTTTCGACTTCAGGCGGCTTTCGCCGTCGCCGGTGAACCCGGAACCGTGGCCGAAGAAGGCGAGGCCGACGCCGCGGTATTTGCCGTCGCGGGCAACGCCGCGGGAATTATGGCGCAACAGATCGGCGAAGCGGCTGCGGGCGAGGTTGTTCTCCAGCACATCGGGGGTGCCCATCGGTTCGGAGATCACCTGGCCGGTGGCCGTGGTGTCGCCGAGATGCAGCGCGTTCTTCAGGCGGAATGCCTCGGGCGAAAGGCCCAGCGCGGATGCCACTTCGTCCATGTGCGACTCGAGCCCCCAGATCGCCTGCGGTGCGCCGAAGCCGCGGAATGCGCCGTTCGGGAAGGTGTTTGTCCGGTACACCTTGCCGTTCACCGACACGTGCGGG
>CALBHI010000217.1 GCA_937894535.1 uncultured Verrucomicrobiota bacterium | reverse complement strand
GCACATACCAGGCCGGCGTATTCGGGTTCCGCAACCGGCAATCCTGTTTCCGCAACAGATCCAACGCCCGCTCGGCATCCACCGGCTTCACCATGACATCGATGTCGGTTGCGTACCGGACCGCCGGATCCCCATACAGCGTCGTCCCCGCCTCGACTCCACGCCATACGAAACAGGGCACCCCACCCTCTTCCAACCACCGCACCACGGTCGCACCGGCCACCCGGTACTGCTCGGCCCGTGCCGCCATGCGTGCATAGGAGTCACGGCACGTTTCCATGAAGGCATCGCGCCAACAAACGCCCTCCACCGGGACTCCGTAGACCATCGGCTCCAGACGCTGGCGTTTGATCCAAGCCTCGGCCACGTCCGGCGGGCACAACGCCACCTGACGGACCAGTTCCCGCATGATGGTCTCGCGCATGGTCACGGCAACGTCCCCGGCCGATTCACGATCAATCCCGGGTCCCCGATGATCTGGTAGGTCCGCAACTCGGCCACATCCGGATTGAACGACCACAGGTTCAGGTGCGCGTTGAAGACAATATCGCCGAGGTAGCGGCGTTTCTGCACCGCATACGCCTGGGTGAAACCGGCGGCGAGGTAATCGGCAAACAATTGCACCGACAAGGCGGTCGGCGAATACACCGAAGCCGCCCCGCGCGGCACTTCGATAAACGCCTCGGCCAAACTGTTGGTCGTACGATCGACAAACGATCCGTTCTGGCACGAGAAGATCCCGACCAGCGGAAACACGGTATTGGATAACCCGGGAAAATTGGTCACATGCAGCAGGGTCACCGCCGACCATAAGTCGACCGCCCCGTGACCAACATAGGTGATGAGTCGGCGGTTGTTGTTGATGGCGTTGATGACCTCGGCTTGCGTGCCATCCGGTTCACCGCGGGTGATCCGACGGGTGGCATATGAATTCGAGAACAACGGTTGATAAATATGCTGATCCGAGGATGCTTTAAAGTTGATGTTCGTTGCGGAATCCGCCACCAGCAGGGCATTAGAAAAAGCATTCTGGCTATCAAAGGCGATGACCTTGTTGACGATGTTGCTGAGCGGGGCATTGGACGAGAGCGACATCCGCCCGATCACGACATCGGGCAACTGATCATCCACCCCGTTGTCATTGCCATCGACGAAGCCATACCAGGTGTCCTGCGGGGAAACGACGAAGGCTGATGAACCGAAACGAACTGGAATGGACAAACTCGGGACCGACCCCTGATATC
>CALBHI010000216.1 GCA_937894535.1 uncultured Verrucomicrobiota bacterium | reverse complement strand
CCGAGGGGGGGGAAGAAACGAAGAAGAAGAAGGAAAAGGGGGGGGGGGGGGGGGGAAAACAAAAAAAGCCGAAAAGGGCGAAAGGGGGGGGGGGGAAAGGTGGGGGGGGGGGCGTAGGAGCCAACAAAAAAGGCACCCCCTTGCGGGAGTGCCTTTTTGCACGTCAGATCGAAAAGCGATTAGGCTTTGCGACGACGGAGGGCGAGGATCATACCACCGATGCCCAGGAAGGCCATGGTGGACGGCTCGGGAACCTGCAGGAACAGCACGTCGCCTACACCAAAGCTGGTGGAGGTGTTCGAGCCGTTGACATTGTACTGATTCGGAGAATCAGGCGTAATGTTGTTGACAGTGGCAACGATCGGGCCGTTGTAGTACCAGGTGCCATTGACGATGTTAGCCGGGTTACCGGTACCACCGTCAAACACGCGAGCATACACGAAGCCAGCCTGGAACGAACCGACGTAGGTCGGGGCGGCAAAGGTGGCGTACGGATCGGTACCACCGGAATCGGTGATCACGAAAGTCGCCAGAATCTGTTCACCAGCAGCGACCGTACCGCCCACACCAGCCTGACCCCAAGCGTTGTTCGGGGTGTAGATCAACTGGGCCAACGCGGTCAGACCGGTGCCCGTGGGCTCCAGAATGCCGGTGGCATCGTCCTGACGGAGGAAACCGTCGGCAGACTGCCAGTCAAGGTTGATGTTAGCACTCGCAACGGAAGCCATCAGGCCAACCGAAGCAATCAATGTCATGAGTTTGTTTTTCATTCTCGTTATCTCCTGTTAATTAAGGCCAGGTGTAGGGTTTGCTTTCGAACCAAGAGTTTGCTGCGTTCGTCGCACGAATCACCATCGCGACGCCAGGCTGCAGATCCACCGTCAGAGCGTCACCAACCCACGCGCCACGGCTGTTCTTCAGGTAGTTGTTGTAGGCATTAGCGGCCGGGTTCCAGATTGAGATCGTGGAGCCATTCGGCACCGCATTGGCCATAACCGTATTCGTCAAGCGAGTCGTGACCGGATAAGGATAACCGACCATCGAAATGCCGGGAACACGCTGAACGAGGTTCGAGGGTGCCGTAAACCGATCCGGTACTTCACCCATCAGGAACAGGTCAACCGGTGCGTTGGTCGCAGGCATACGAATGAACACACCATCAGCGCGAGCCAGTTGTGCTGTCGCCGCCGCACCGACCCACGCTCCGCGGGTGTTACGCAGGTAGTTGTCGTAAATCTGGCCAGCTTCATTCCAGACGGATACCGTGGTGCCAGGAGGAACCGCTGCAAAAACGTTGGAAACCAACTGCGGGCCAGCCTGCAGGTTCACGAACGGGTTGCTGACCAAATACAGACGGTTGGATTGCAGCGGGATCTTGATGTATCCCACGGCGTTGCGGCTCAGGACGGCATTCGTCTGAGCGAAGGCGGCTGAGCTAACGATCAGCGACCCTAACAGTAGTGCGGTTATCTTTTTCATCTTTTCTCCTGCTGGTGTCCTTTTTTATCGGACACGTAAATATCTGTCCATGCTTTTGCGAAAGTTTTTTCGCTATGTACTAATGATTACCCCTTATGCCCTCTACGTGTCAATACGTAGATAAAAAATCTTCAAGCGCTTCATTGTTTCGTAAATCGTTGTTGTGGATGGCAATACACCAAATCGTGTTCGCGTTTGGCGTCCGGAGGGTGAAAATATTTCAGGTTGGCGGTGGTTCGTCGGCGGTTTCGGGGTCGTTTTCGGGGTCGGCGAGGTCGGTGGCGGGGTTTCCTTCGAAGGAGACGATGACGACGAGTTCGCCTTTGACGGTGCGGTGGCTGTAGGCGGCGGTGATGTCGTCCGGGGTGCCGTGGGTGAGTTCCTCGAATTTCTTGGTGAGTTCGCGGCCGACGAAGACCTGGGGTGCGGGGAGTATCTCCTTGATCTCCCCCATCAGCTTGAGCAGGCGGTAGGGTGATTCATAGAGGACGATGGGGAGTTGGGCGGCGGCGAGGCGGGCGAGGGTGCGGCGGCGGGCGCCGGATTTGTGCGGGAGGAAACCGCCGAACACGAAGCCGCTGGATTCGATGCCGCAGAGGGCGATGGCGGTGGCGAGGGCGGAGGGGCCGGGCGCGGCGGTGACGGGCAGGCCGTGTTCGCGGCAGGCGCGGACGAGGCGGGCGCCGGGGTCGGAGACGCCGGGCATGCCGCTGTCGGTGACGAGGGCGACGGCCTCGCCGGCGGCGATGCGGCGGAGGACGTCGTCGATGCGGCCGGCGGCGTTGTGCTGGTGGTGGCTGATCAGCGGTTTGCGGATGGCATAGCGGGCGAGCAGGCGTGCGGTGATGCGGGTGTCTTCGGCGAGGATGACATCGCAACCGCGCAGGGTCTCGAGGGCGCGGGTGGTGATGTCGCGCAGGTTGCCGATGGGGGTGCCGACGACATGGAGGCCGGGCGCGGGGCGCTCGGGGGTGTCGTCGGGGGTGGAGGGCTCGGTTTCCATCAGAAACAATCGTTGTCGCTCAGCGGCGGCCAGACCACGCTGTCGACGAGCACGTCGTTGACGTACACGTTGACGACTTCGGAGCCGGGGGTGGGAAAGGCGGTGGGTGGTTTGGGAATGCGCAGGCGCGGGGCGGAGGTGTTGCAGCCGGGGTTGGTGTAGCCGGAGAGCTGGTCCTGTTCGCCCCAGGAGGCGGTGGCGCGGAGGTCGGTGTTGCGGCAGGTGTTGCAGACGAGGATGAGGATGTCGTCGAGGCCTTCGCAGCGGGAGAAGTTCTGGTAGGAGACGGTTTCGCGGCCGGTGGTCTGGCAGACGAGGTTGGTGAGGATGGAGAGGTCGGGCGGGCTGGAGCCGCCACCGCCGGAGGAGGCGTCGCTGTTGCGCGCGGGCGGCGGGGTGGCGGAGGGTGCGGGGTCGGCGGGGCGGTCGTCGTCATCGTCCTGGTTGGCGATGATGGCGGCGGCTCCGCCGGCGAGGAGCAGGCCGCCGGCGACGAGGCCGACGGTTTTGGTATCGAGGGTGGAGG
>CALBHI010000215.1 GCA_937894535.1 uncultured Verrucomicrobiota bacterium | reverse complement strand
TCCTTGATCTTGCCGCGGAAGTCGCCTTCTTCGGCCCAACGGCCCTTTTGCATCGAGTCGAGGGCGGTTGAGTCCTTCAGTTGCTTGATGGCCTGCGGGTCATTCGGCAACAAGCGCGCCACTTCCTCGTAGATCACGCGGGCATCATGCATCCGGTCAACCTGCTGGTACAGGGCGGCCAGTTGGCGCAGCAACTTGGTGTCCGTCGGATTTCCCTCCTTGGCCACTTCCAGGGTCAAAATGGCCGCTTCCGGGAAACCCGCTCCGATCGCCGCCTGGACATTCAGGCTCACGAAGGCCGGGCAGAAGGGATCGAGGGCCATCATCTCCTCGGTCACCTTTAGCGCACCGGTCGGATCCTTTTTCATGAGCGACTGGGCCTTCATCGTCTTGCCCGCCGCCTTCACCTGGACCATGGCCTTCTGGAAGGAGTTCGGAGGATTGGTCTTGTACTTCTTCACCTGGGCGGCGCGAAGGAACTTGCGGGCCTTCAGCAGGGCCGGGCTCACTTCCAACGCCAGGTTGAACATGTCCATGGCGTAGTCCAGATTACCCCGCTCCATCGCGGCAAACCCCTTGTCAAAATGCTCGCGGGCTTTACGCGGCGCCTGTTCAATCTCGATTTCTGCCATGATCGATGCTCCCTACGCTGTTGCCCATGCGACGAAACCGAACCGCCGCTCGGCAATCAGGCATGCTCCTGATATTGCAAATTCGCCCCACGGGCGCAACCCTTCATTTGCATGTCCGGGGTGGGCAAATCTGTTCACGCCACCAAACCGCTTCGATAGCCCGGGCATGCCTTTCCTCTTCCCGTGTGCAACCATCACGGCACCAAGGCCATAAAAAAATCGAACGGTTTTACAAAATACCGCTTAACAAGATTCACACGCCCGTCTAAAATAGTAAAACGATTTATACGGCGAGGCGCGGAACGGGAAGCTGCGTCACCGGTATGGATGAAAACAAGGTGCACCATGTTCAATAAAGTGAAGCGCGGCGTGATCTGGTTGGGGTTGGCAGGTTCGTTGGGACTGACCGTCCCGGGGGCCAAGGCCGAGGTGATGATGCAGTGGTTCGAAACCGAGTGGGAGGAGATCTACCGCCGCCTGCCGGAAGTGGGCGAGTTCTGGTATGACAGCATCTGGATTCCTTCCCCGTCCAAAGGACCGACCGGCAAGGGTACCAAGTGGGGCAACGTCGGGTACAACCTCTACGACCGGTTTGACCTCGGGCAGATTCCCCAGCGCGGTTCGTATGCGACCCGTTACGGCGATCTGGGGCAACTCCGCCAGATGGTCCGCAACGCGCACCAGATTGACGTCAAAATTGTTCCCGACGTGTTGATGAACCACAACGGCAACGGCCCGGATTTCCGTTACTACCCCGGCATGGCTCCGGAGGACTTCCACGTCCAGTTTTCCCAGGGACACGCCAATACCTTGAACTACCGGCGCGGTCCGCGTATGGACCAGTGGTCGCCCGGCAACGGGTATGGCGGTACGCTCTGGCAGGAGCTGGTCACCCTGATCGATATCCGCACCGAAGACAGCCCCCGCAACGCCGATCCCAAACGCTTTACCGGCGGCAACAATACGCCCGGCTGGAATTTCGTCGATGGCACATCCTTCCTGCGTCACCGCGGGCAGTATGACAAGTATCCGTATTTCCCCGGCGGCTATACCAATGAAAACGCCGCCCGGTACCTGGACCGCTGGATCACCTGGCTCGGGAACACGGTTCAGTTCGATGGTCTCCGGCTCGATGCCGCCAAACATGTGGATTACGAGTTCTTCGGCTGGCCAGGGAATGGCTGGTTGCACGAGGCCCAGTACAACTTTGACCAGCGGTATGGCCGCGATGGCTCCGACGACGTGAAGGACACCCTCTTCGGCAACTATGTCATCCGCGACGACCTGCTGATCTTCGGCGAAATCCTCAGCTACCAGTCCGAACTGAACTACTGGTACGGCAACCTTTCGTTGGGCACCGCCGGAAACACGCGCAATCCGATGCGGTTCATCGACTATCCGCTCAAACAGAAGCTGTTCGATGCCTTCAGCAACGGCAATCTCGGCGGGTTGGTGATGGGCGGGGGCGGCCTGCCGCCCGAACAAGGCATTACCTACGCCTGGGGCCATGACGAAGCCGGTCCCGGCAAGATCAACCTCGCGTATGCCTACATCATCGGTCACATCGGCTATCCGATGGTGTACTTCACCGGCAACAACATCACCTGGGCCGACAACAATGTCCGTACCTGGATGCGTCCCGGCTACGACAGCCAGGCCCTCGGCGACCAGTTCAACGACGTCCGCAACATGGTGTTCGTCCACCAGAATTTCGCCCGCGGCCGCGAGTGGGACCGGTGGGGTGAAAACGATTTCTTTGCCTTCGAGCGTTTTGACGACGCGAACAACAACAACAACCCTGACGCCGGCGAAGGCCTGCTGCTGGTGGTGTTGAACGACTCCGGTAGCGACCAGACCCGCAACGGCATCGCCGTCTCGTTCCCGGTTGGCACCGTACTGAAGGATTACACCGGCCGGGGCGCTGATATCACCGTCTACAACTCCAGCGGTCCGAAAGTGAACGTGACCGTTCCCGGCAACAACGGGCAGGGCTGGGCCTACTACGCACCCAAGGTGGCCGAAGCCGGCAACGTGAACTTCCGCGACAACGGCAATCCGGCCGGCACGATGACCTGGGTGGTCCCCGGTGGCATCCACGCCCCGAGCAAGACCCGCCAGGTCACCCGCATCCGCTCGACCAACGTCACCATCGACGTCAATTTCCGTCCCGACGGCGGCACCGTCGATTCCGCTATGATCAAGTGGGGACGTGGCTTCTCCCGCCTCACGGCCACCAACTTCTTCAGCACCGGCAACGATCTTGTCGCCGGCCGCTACGAGAGCATGAACCAGGTGAACGCCACCAACTGGACCATGAATTTCTCCATCAATGCGACCAACGTGCCGGAAGGCTTGAACGTCGTGAAGGCCCGTGTCTTCAACCAGGGTTCCGGTGTCCCCGCCCGGTTTAACACCTTCACCAAGGTCGTCTATGTCGATACCCGCGGCCCTGACCTGACCTTTTCGATTCCCGACGGTGGCACCGTCCGCGGCGATCATGTGCTCGCCATCGAAAACCCCGACTTCACCGCGTTTGGCGTCTCCGTTGCCATCAACGGCGGTAGCCCCCAGACCGCCTACGAGGTGATCAAGGGTTCGTGGAAGTACAACCTCTCCGGGTTGCCGGCCGGCACCCACACCATGCAGGTCGTGGCCACCGAGGCGGATTGGGCCCAGCCGACCCGCCAGGTCATCAACACCTCGATCTACAACCGTACCTTCACGGTGTTGGCCAATACCCAGACGGCCACCTTCAACCACAGCGAAGGCCAGGAAATCCAGATTCCGTTCTTCAAGACCACCGCCCAGATTTCCGGTTCGCCCTCCAGCGTGCGCCTGTTCTGGAACGGGTACGAACTTCCCTGGAATGCCGGGACCTACACCAACGTGTTCAACGGCGAGGTCATCTACCGCGACATGAACAGCGCGGAAACCAATCGCCTGTGGGGCGCCTTCGTCAACGGCCCCTCGTTCTTCGAGATCGTGCGCGTCGATGCCGGTGTGACCAACCGCATCACCCGCCGCGTGAACCTGAACCTCTACGGCATCAATGCCATCGATTCCGACGGCGACGCCATCCCCGACAACGTGGAAATGCCGTTCATCGACAGCCAGGGCGCCCCCGGTGCCGATGCCCCGTGGCCGGGTGACACGAACAAGGACTTCATCCCGAACTTCGGCGAAACCTGGACCCGCCTGAACCCGTACAACCACTCGACCTTCTACAGCGGCCAGTGGGATGACAACAACGACTTCGACAACGACGGCTTCAACAACTACCAGGAAGTCTATGCCGGTTACCTCGAAGGCAACATCTACAAGTACAACATCTACAGCAGCGCCAGCCAGCCCACCGGCGGCCCGCCGGCCCAGTCCTCGTCCGCGGTCTGGAACCCGAACCCCGCCGTTCGTGGCCAGCCCGTGACCATCACCTATTCGCCGAAGGATGGTCCGCTGAAGAACGTCTCGCCGGTTGTGCTCCATGTCGGCCACAGCAAGAAGACCTTGGGCGAGTGGCAGCAGGTGTACCAGACGAACATGACCGCGTCCTCGACCAACTGGGTCGTGACCATCACTGTCCCCACCAATGCGAGCTCGGTGGATTTCGTGTTCCGCGATGTCGCCGGCACCAGCTGGGACAACAACAACGGTGCCGACTGGCAGGCGAACGTGCAGGGTGTGACGAACTTCAACTTCCAGATCGACGGCACGCTCGACAGCCCGAACTACCTCGTCCACGGCAACAACATGTACATCTGGGCGGCCGTGAACGGAACCCGCCTGTATGTCTCGACCTGGGCGGTCAGCGAACAACCGGGCGGCAACGACCACTTCATCTTCGTCACCGATGAGCTGGGCGATGCCAAGACCACGCTGCCGACCTGGCAGAAATTGGGCATGTCGTTCTTCGATAGCGCCACCAAGCCCATCCTCGCCGCCGAAGG
>CALBHI010000214.1 GCA_937894535.1 uncultured Verrucomicrobiota bacterium | reverse complement strand
CGAGCGGGCGATGGAGCTGGGGGTGAAGCGGCAACACAGCTATGTCGACGAGGATCCTCAATACGCGGTACCCCACACCCAGGCTCCCGCGCTGGCGCGCGTATTGTTGGCGGAGGGCTGGACCGTGCTGGCCGAAAACCGCGCGCTGCGCACCACCAGTGCGTTTCATGTCAGCGTCGCGTCCGGGATCGACTGGTTTGATGTGACCGTGCAGTGCGACTTCGGCGGCAAGGCCGCGAGCCTTCCCGCCCTGCTGGCCGCCGCCCGTGACCGGCAGGAGTGGATCGAGCTGGATGACGGCACCTGGGGCATGGTGCCGGAGGAGTGGTTGAAGAAGTACGCCGGGGTCGTCGCCCTTGGTGAAGCCGGGGAGGAAACCATCCGCTTCCGGAAAAACCAGGCGGCCCTGCTGGATGCCTGGCTGGCCGCGTTGCCGGAGGTGGCCATCGACGAGGTGTTCCGCCGCACCCGCGAGCGCATGGCCGGGTCGGGCCGGGCCGAGCCCATGGATCCGCCGGCAGGGTTCCGCGGCACGTTGCGGCCCTACCAGTGCGAGGGCCTCGGCTGGTTGCGCTACCTGCAACAGATGGAATTCGGAGGCTGCCTGGCCGATGACATGGGCCTCGGCAAAACCGTGCAAGTGCTCGCCCTGCTCGAGGAGCGGAGGGTGCGACGCACCAGGGAACAGCTGCCGCCCTCGTTGATTGTCGTGCCGCGTTCGCTGTTGTTCAACTGGATGCAGGAGGCTGCCAAGTTTACCCCGAAGCTGCGGATGCTCGATTTCACCGGGGCCGGCCGTCAGCTGGATGACGACGCGCTGGACGGGGTGGATGTCATCCTCACCACCTACGGAACGTTGCGGCGCGACATCGAACGCCTCAAGGATCAGCCGTTCGACTACGTGATCCTAGACGAGGCCCAGGCCGTCAAGAACGCCGCCGCGATTACCGCAAAAAGCGTGCGGTTGCTGAACGCCCGGCACCGGTTGGCCATGAGTGGCACGCCGGTGGAGAACCACCTCGGCGAGGTGTGGAGCCTGTTCGAGTTCCTGAACCCGGGGTTGCTCGGTGCGGCCTCCGCGTTCAACCAGTCCATCGCCCGCGATCCCACCCCCGAACAACGCGGGCTGCTGGGTCGTGCCTTGCGTCCTTTCCTCTTGCGCCGCACCAAGGCGCAGGTGGCCAAGGATCTGCCCGACCGGCAGGAGGACACCTTGTATTGCGTGTTGCCGGATGCCCAGCGCCGGAACTACGACGAGTTGCGCGAATTCTACCGCAAGGCCCTGCTGGACAAGGTCGCGGCGGAGGGCCTCAACAAATCCAAGATCGTCGTGCTCGAGGCCTTGTTGCGCCTGCGCCAGGCGGCGTGCCATCCGGGATTGATCGACAAGACGCGGGGCGATGAGCCGTGCGCCAAGTTCGACACCCTGCTGCCGCAACTCGCCGAGGTGGTCGAGGAGGGGCACAAGGCGCTGGTATTCTCCCAGTTCACCGGATTCCTCGCGTTGCTGCGGCGCGAACTCGATGCGCGTGGCATCGTGTATGAATACCTCGACGGCAAGACGCGCGACCGCCAGGCGCGGGTGGACCGGTTTCAGTCCGATGACGCGTGCAAACTTTTCCTGATTAGCCTCAAGGCCGGCGGTGTCGGCCTGAACCTCACCGCGGCGGAGTATGTATTTCTCCTCGATCCCTGGTGGAACCCCGCCGTCGAAGCCCAGGCCATCGACCGCGCCCACCGCATCGGCCAGACCCGCAAGGTCATGGCCTACCGCCTGATTGCCAAGGATACCGTGGAGGAAAAAGTCCTCGCGCTCCAGGACAACAAACGCGAGTTGGCCAATGCGATCCTGAGCGAGGACAACGCCGTCTTGCGCAACCTCACCCTCGAGGACCTCACCTTCCTGCTCGGCTGATGCGACCGCGTCGGCGTTGCTCCCGGCCCGTCGATCGGGTCAGGCCCGCCCGTTCAGGACGAGTTCACGGTAGCGATCGATGTTGATGGCGGCCCGCGCGGAGATCATGACGGCGAGGTGCTCGGCGGTAAGCCCCCGGAAGAACTGGTCCAGCCCGGCATCGTCCAGCGGCTCCGGTTGCCAGTATTCATGGCAAACCGGGCGGGTATCAACCACGTGACCCGCCGCTGTTTCGCCGCCCAGCACGTGTTCGACAAACGTGCCGTACAGGATGTATTCAGAAAAATGGTGTGGCGTGGCGAGCACCTCCATCCAGGGGCGACCCGCGACGGCTTCAAGGTGGCGGCACAGCGCATCAACCACACCCGGCCTCCACGTGATCAGGTTGCCGACATAGTTGGGGTTCGGCTGGCCGGCGAGCGGGGGCGGAAGCCCGAGCCACGCGCGGGCCACCCGGTGCCATGCGTCATGCCCGTCATCGCGGAAGTCCGGAATGCGGAACAGGCGCACCGCGTCGTGCCGGATAAACGACGCGGCATCAAAGGGCCGCACCATGGCGACATCCGAATCGGCGAAGAGGACCACCGGTTCGGAGGCGGTGCGCGCGAAGGCGATCTTGGCGAGCTGCTGGATGATCCAGTTGGGCAACACGGTTTGGCCCCGGCTCAACCAGTGGTTGGCACCGTCCGCAGGACGCCGGATCCAGTCCGGCAGCAGCGATTCCACAGGCCGCACGAGGGTCCTCGGTCCGGCGAGCGGCTTGAACAGATCGACATCCCGCGCATCAACCAGCAGGTAATGGTACACGGGGCTGCGGGCGTACCGCTCCACACTTTCCACCAGCACGCGGCAGCGTGCCGCGTCGCCAGCGAAACTCGGCGTTACCAGCGCCATCGGGGGGTGGGCGTCCATAGCGCCCTTCATGCCCGGTTTGTTCCGCGGATGGCCAGCATATTCGTTCGCGCAATATCTCGCGGCACCGAGCAACGGGTCCGTGCACCGGATGCGGTTGCATGGAGTTGCGTCTTCGCGGTAGGATAAGCCCATGCGTGCGGTGCGATGCCTGATCGTCGATGACGATCCAACCTTCCGGTTCGTTCTGAAAAGCCTGCTGACCCAGTTTGGCCATATCAATGTCGTGGGCGAGGCGGATCACCTGGACGAGGCGCGCCGGTTGATGGCGGCGACCGACCCCGATCTGGTCTTCCTCGACATGGAGCTGGGGATGGAGTTCGGGTTGTCGTTGATCGAGCATCCGGATACTGCGCCGATGGTGATCGTGGTGAGCGCCTCCGAGGCGTACGCGATCAGGGCCTTCGAGTTGCGGGCGTTGGATTACCTGGTCAAACCGTTCGGCCTCGACCGGCTCCGCGAATCGTTGTCCCGCCTGCGCTTGTGTTGTCTCGGCGGCGCCCGCGCCCCGCGGTGCCGGGCGATGTCGGCATTGCTCCGCGCGGACGATGTGGTGTTGCTTGAGGATGGCGCCGCGCAATTGATGATTCCGGTGCGGTCGATCCTCTGCATCCGGGCCAACGGCAACTATACCGATGTGCAAACGGATGGCGGAGGCAACCATTTTGTCCGCCGCACCTGCGAGGAATGGCTCCGTCTTTTGCCGTCCGACTTGTTTGTTCAGCTCGACCGCAGCCACATTGTCAACGTGCACCGCATCGACGGCTGGCGCCCCGAAGGTCGTGACATCCGGTTGTTCCTCGGTCCGGACAAACGTGAACTCCGGTTGGGACGCGCCGCCGCACAACGGTTCAAGGCGCACCTGGACCGCGGCGTGTTGCCCTGATCAAGGGCGGCCCTGCATTCGTCCTGGTCGATTCATCACGCATCCCGGCCGATTCGGCCCGAAAACCTTGCCCGCGCACTTCGCCGTATTTCTACTGGATGTCATGGAGCCGTGCCACGCCGTCTCCAGACGAACGTCCGGTACCGTGGATAGACCATGCTGACAACGAGGAGTGCAGGATGAAGCCACTGTTGAACGCGATCGTGCTCGGGATGATGATGGCAGTTACGTGCGGGGGGATGCAGATCTTCGTGACCGACCATGCGGGCGGGGGGACCATCACCCTGGATGTCGAACCCACCGACTCCATCGAGAACATCAAATCCAAGATCCAGGACAAGCGGGACTATCTACCCGCGCTGCAACTTCTGTACTTTTCCGGTACCTTTCTGGAAAGCAATCGCACCCTTGGCGACTATGACATCATAAAGGATGATCTGCTGGACCTGTACCTCGTCCAGGTGCTTCCCGCTTCCGGCCCGTTGACCGGTGGTAACGTCGTGGTGATCACCAACATGGTTCCGGCGATCGGCGATGGATCGGACATCACCGGTGTCGTCGTCGGTGTTCACACAAACGTGCCGACCGGGCAGGGAACCAACTGGGTGGCCTTCGTCGCCCCGGCCGGGAACGTAAACGGGGCGGTCGATATCCTGATCCAATCCACCAGCGCCGGTGAACGGCGCTTGCCTCAGTCGTATACCTATAACCCGGCCGGGGCCATTGGCGGGTCGACCACCGTCATGCGGTGGTCGGCGGTGGGCGGTAGCCCGGTGCCCGGCCAGGTGGATGCCAAGGGCGCGAACAACACGGTTTACGGCATGGATTATCATGAAAACAACCTCTATATCGGCGGCGCGTTCACGAATGTGGGCGGATCCAACTGCTACCGCGTCGCGCGCCACGACGGAACGAACTGGCATTCAATGCAGGCCGGCGTAACCCGGGTTGCCAATGTCAACGGCATCAAGGGCGGCCCCGGCGGCATTTACACCGGCGGCTACTACACCAACATCGGCGGTTCGTACAACCCGGACGGAACGATCAACAACGATGGCGGCACCAACGCCATGGCGGTCGCACGGTTCGATGGGACGGGCTGGAATGCGATGGGGCATCCCCCGGCCCTCGGCAACCCCGAACGAGCGGGACTCGGCTTCTCCCAGAGCGTCAATGGCTATGTTAACTTCGTCGTGCCCTACACCGGTACGACGGTGATCGCGGGCGGATACTTCACCAACTCCGACTTCCGGGCCACCGGTCTGCATTACATTGCGAAGTACGATGGCCGCGGGTGGACGAACCTGCAACAAGGCTTCCGCAATGTACCCCTTGCTGCCGTGTATGACCGCGAGCGGGATCAGTTGTATGTTGGCGGCCAATTCACGAATCATTATCCGACGAACACCTCGCGTCATCTGAACTACATCACCCGTTGGAACGGTACGGCGTGGACCAACCTGGCGCGGGGTCTTGGCAATCGCGTGACGGCCCTGGCCGTTCATCCGGTCAGCGGTGAACTGTACATCGGTGGCTGGTTTACGAACTACACCGATGACGCCGGCAACAAATTCCATGCGAACTACATCGCGAAGTGGGATCCGGCCTCGCAGTCCTTCACCAATGTGGGATCGGGCTTCAACAACTGGGTGTATGCCCTCGCGTTCGACGCCTCCGGCAGGCTCTACGCCGCCGGAGCGTTCACCAATACCTGGTCCAGCACCGAACCGAACGACCGATCCGCGCCGCATCTTCCCGTTGCGCGCATCGCCATGTGGAATGGCTCGCATTGGACCAATGTCGGGCGGGGCGTGAGTGACACGATCGTTTCGCTCGCGGTCAACACGAACAACAACGACGTCTATGCGGGTGGATTCTTTAAACTCGCCCACAACAACGACGGGTCGAGCACCGACGCATGGTATGTGGCGAAGTATGGCGGGCAATCCACACCCTCCAGCGGCGTGGAGCCGTCGAGCGGGTCCGTGGCCGGCGGTTATGAGGTGGTGATCTCCGGCATACATCTGGGCGATGGCAGCGACATCACCAACGTCACGATCTGCGGCGCAAGTGTAGCCGGCATCGTGCGTCAGTCGGCGACCCAAGTCGTGGTTGTCGCCGGGGCCGGTGATCCCGGGCAGGGCGATGTGCGCGTGTTCTCGACCACGTATGGCGAGTCCGTGGCCGTCAGCTCCTTCACCTACACCGGTCCTGCGTTTGCGCTGCTTGGCACCAACGGATCGGCCATCGCCAGCGGCGCGGCGGCCGATGCCGCGGTCGGCACGCAGTTCGGGGCGTTGCCCTCCGGGGTCGCCGCGACCAATGTGTTCGCGATCACCAACGCCGGCAATGCCTCGCTGAATCTTTCCTGGATCACCAACGGCTCGACGGCCTTTTCGGTGGTGTCGGGGCCGTCGGCTGTGGCTGCGGGGGCCGTGGAGGACTTCGTCGTTGCCTACGAGTCGGATGGCCAGGCGGCAACCGCGTCGGTCGAAATCGTTCACGATGCCATCAACAGTCCATTTATGCTCCACCTTGCCTCGGAGGCGATGATTCTGCCGCAAGCCATCGACTTCCCGGCCATCGCGCCGCAACAGGTGTCGGGCCATCTTGGTCTGGCCGCGACAGGCGGCGGGTCGGGCAATCCGGTGACCTTTGCGGTGGCGGCCGGGCCGGGCATGCTTGCCGACGGCACCAACCTGTCTTTCTCGGGGGTCGGGGAGGTGAAGGTGGTCGCATCGCAAGCGGGCGATGCCATGTACGAGGCTGCCCCCGACGTGACCAACACGATTCATGTCTATGCGTTGTCCGCCAATGCCGGACCCTACGCGGGCGGTAACACGGTCACGATCACCAACGGAAACTTCGGCACCATTACCAATGTACTGGTCGGGGGCGTGACGGCGACGATCCAGAACTCGGGGGTGAACTGGGTGGCGATCACGGTGCCGGCGATCGGTTCGGCGGGCGTGAAGACTGTCGTGATCCAGACCTCGGACAACGGGGACACGGCGCTGGCGGGGGCGTATACGGTCAACCCGGCGGGGGTAATCGGCATCAACAACGAGGATTGGAACCAATGGGTCGAGGTGACCGGCATGCCGCAAACCCGTGCGCATGGCGGGGCGTGCGTTCTGGGCGGGCAGGTTTTCCTGGCGGGTGGTGTTCGGGGGTACTCGTCCTATGCCACCAACTCGGCATCCTTCGACGGGGCCATCTGGTCGCTGGAGCCGCATCTGCCGAGCAACACGATGCACATGGGCGCGGCCGTGTATGACGGATCCCTGTTTGTGGTGGGCGGCCATGCCGGCTTGTCTCCGACCCGCTCCGTGTACCGGTATGACGGAAGCGCGTGGTCGGCAGTCGAACCCTTGCCCCAGGTCACCAGCATGGGCGGCGCCGGATCCCTGGGCGGCTACCTCTATGCGATCGGCGGACACGACGGCAATCAGGCAAACACCCGCACGAATGTTTACCGCTATGACGGTTCCGCGTGGACGAGCGTGGCCGGTTTGCCGGAGCCCCGGTTCTACATGGGGGTGGCGGCGTTTCAGGGGGCAATCCATGTGCTGGGCGGAAGGGACGCATCGGGAACGGCCCGCACCAACGTCTTCCGGTTTGATGGGACCACGTGGAGCGAAGTGGCCGGACTGCCGGAGGCCAAATCCCGGTTCGCGGTAGCCACGTTGCGCGGCCGGTTGTATGTGGTTGCGGGTCAGGTCGGCTTCAACGGATCAACGACCGCGCACTGCTTCGACGGGACGAACTGGGTTGCGGCGGCCGACTATCCGCAAGGCCTGTTTGGGCTAATGGCGGCGGAATATGACAACTACCTGTATGCCTTCGGTGGAACATCCGACGATTTCTTCGATTTCAAGACCAACGTCTACCGCTATCCGGCGGGGAACCTGGAGCCGGGGGTCAGCCCTTCCTCCGGTTCCGTGGCGGGTGGTTACCAGGTTGTCATCAGCGGTACAAACCTCGGGAGTGGAAGCGATATCACCGGTGTGACCTTGTGCGGTGTGGCGGCGACGATCCTGAGTCAAAGCGTGGACCGGGTCTGGGTGACGGCGGGCGAGGCGGCTGCCGCGGGTACGGGCGACGTGGTGGTGCATTCAACCAGCTACGGGGCCACAACCGGATCGGGGGCATTCGCGTATCTGCGTGAACAACAGGCCGTGCTGGTGTTCAACCCGGCGAGTCCCCGGGCGTACCTCACGACCAACGCGCTTGCGGTCACCGGCGGTTCGGGAACCGGCGCGGTGCGTTTCGAGGTGTTGAGTGGTCCCGGTACGCTGGTCGAAGACACCAAGCTGGTGGTGACGGCCGGCAGTGGAACCATCGAGGTTCGCGCCACCAAGGATCAGGACGACCGGTATTTCGCGGTCTCCGCAACCGGTGTGGTTGAGGCCGCCAAGGAGGTTGCGGTGGTGACCCTGCTCGATCTGGCGCAAGGCTACAACGGGACGGCCAGAACGGTGACGGCCACCAGCGATCCGGCCGGACTCGTCGTGACCTTCACCTACGACGGTGACACCAACGCGCCGGTCGCAGCGGGCAGCTACGCGGTGACCGGAACCGTGGTTGACGCCAACTGGCAGGGCGAGGCGTCCGGCACGCTGCGCATCGCCCGGGCCGGCCAGGCCATCACCTTCCCGGCGATTGGCGATCAAATCGCGACCAGTTTGGTCGAACTCGCCGCGACGGCCAGCAGCGGCTTGCCGGTTTCGTTTGCGGTGGGCAGCGGTCCGGCGACGATCACCGGTGGCACCAACCTCACCTTTATCGGCGCCGGTGACGTCAGCATCATTGCGTCACAGGCGGGCGATACCAACTACGAAGCCGCACCGGAGGTTACCAATATGTTTATCGTCACCAAGGCGGTGGCGACGGTTACGATCACCAACCTGACCCAGGCCTATGACGGCACCCAGCGCACGGTGAATGCCGCGGCGATGCCGGAAGGCCTTGCCGTGGATCTTACCTACGACGGTAGCTCCATCGCCCCGACCGATGCAGGCCGCTATACCGTGACGGGCACGGTCAGCGATGCCATGTACGAGGGCGAAGCGGTTGAGACCCTGGTGGTCACCAAGGCCGAAGCGCTGGTCTTCCTGCTCGACCTCAGCGCGACCTACGACGGCATGTCCAAGCAGCTCTCTGCCACCAGCGATCCGGCCGGACTCGTCGTGACCTTCACCTACGACGGTGACACCAACGCGCCGGTCGCAGCGGGCAGCTACGCGGTGACCGGAACCGTGGTTGACGCCAACTGGCAGGGCGAGGCGTCCGGCACGCTGCGCATCGCCCGGGCCGGCCAGGCCATCACCTTCCCGGCGATTGGCGATCAAATCGCGACCAGTTTGGTCGAACTCGCCGCGACGGCCAGCAGCGGCTTGCCGGTTTCGTTTGCGGTCGGCAACGGCCCGGCGATCATCACCGGCGGCACCAACCTCACCTTCACCGGCCCCGGTGACATCAGCATCATCGCATCACAGTCCGGCGACGTGAACTACGCCGCTGCACCCGACGTCACCAACACCTTCACGGTCCTTGGCCTCTACACCGTCACCATCGTTTCCGCGCACGGCGCAACCGATCCGACCGTGGGCGATCAGGTCTATTTACAAGGCTCCGTGATCACCAACACGGTGACCACACCGGACACCCGGGGTACGACGCAATACGTCGCCGCCGGTTGGGTCCTGGCCGGCCACGAACCCGCGATCGGCGGCGACACGCAGGTGATCATCACGGTGACCAACGACGCCACGCTCACCTGGCAGTGGACCACCAACTACTGGCTCGACACCGAAGCGGGTCCTAATGGCGCCGTGGACGTGGCCGATGGCTGGCAGGCGGCGGGGGCGACGGTGCCAATCGAAGCCATTCCCGATACCTATTTCGCCTTTGCGGCGTGGAGCGGCGACGCCTCCGGCAGCGAGAACCCCCTCGGTCTGCTCATGGCCGGTCCCCGTTCGATCACGGTATCGTTCGTGGCCTTGTGGACGACCAACCAACCGACCCCGCACTGGTGGCTGGGCGAATACGGACTCACCAACAACGTCGAAAACGTGGTGGAAGACGACACCGACGGCGATGGCTATACCAACGCGGACGAGTTTATCATGGACACCGATCCGACCAATCCCGCCTCCCATCTCGCGGTCATGGAGTTGGGCCCGGCCTACAGCAGCGAATGCCTTGAACTGATCTGGACCAACGATGCGCCGCCTTACGAAGCCGTTACGAGTGTGATCTGTGACGTCACCGGCATCATCCTCGGTTGGCCGGTTTCCACCAACCGCCGATACGACATCCAAAGCAGCGCGGCGGTATGGCCGGCGGATTGGCAGGCGCTGCCCGGCATGACCGGGGTTGTCCCCGCATCCGGTTGGCTTACGATCACCAATGACCTGGACGGAGAACAACGTGTCCTGCGCCTGCGCGTCGGGTTGCCGGAGTAGAACCGCGAACCGCCGGGATAATGCGTGGTGCTCGTGGCCCGGGCGCTTCTATTCGGGTCACCCGTCTTTTTAGTTGCGGACTTCGGGGAAACCCCTAGGCTTTCCTTGTCGGTTACGTGAGGAGGGCGGTCGCATCATGAGGACAGGGAAGAGGGCCATGTGGGATGAGGTGGCGGTCGTCGATCAAGCCGCCGTTCGATGGTTCCGGCATGCCGTCGCTGTTTTTTCCTCCCTGGCTCTGGTTCCTCATGCCACGACGCTTCAACCCGCTAGCGGAGCATCAAGGACGGGCGAATCGTCCCGGTAAGCCGCGAACCAGCATCCAGGGAACGAGGAGCAGCCATGAACATACATCGACGTGGCCTTTTTGCCTTACTCGTGGGTTTCGCCGTAGCCTCCGCGCACGCGACCTCGATCAATGCTGCTCACCGGGACGCCTACGGCGCGAACATCGGCTGGCTGAATATGCGCGGTGATGTCGCCAACGGGGCCAAGATCGGCCTGTATTTCTCCACCGGCTATGTGTGGAGCGCCAACGCCGGCTGGATCAGCCTCGGCTCGGGAACACCGACCAATGGCTACAGCTACGCCAACAACTCCGCCACCGACTGGGGGGTGAACCTGGTCCTGCCTGGCGGCTACCTGCGCGGCATGGCCTACGGCGCGAACATCGGCTGGATCAACTTCGAGACCAACGGCAACGCCCGCGTGGACCTCGTCACCGGTAAACTGGATGGCTATGCTTATGGCGCGAACGTCGGTTGGATCAGCCTGAGCAACAGCCAGGCCCATGTGCAGACCGATTACCTCGACTGGGGACCCGACACCGACGGTGACGGCATTCCCGATGCGTATGAGTACGCCCGTTCCGGAAGCCTGACCAACCTCACCTCCGGGGGCGACTTCGACGACGACGGCGCGGGCGACCTCGAAGAGTTTCTCGCCGACACCGATCCGGCCGATTCATCAAATCTGCTGGAAATCAACGCGCTCAACCGCGCCGTCACCACCAACGCGGTGACCTGGACGGTCGAACCGACCCGCACCTACCGGTTGGAGCAAGCGATCGTGGTCAATAACAACGCGACGTGGTCCGACAGCGGCCTGGGCACCCTGCCCCCCGGCGGCGGCCCGACCCTCACCGGCTTGGTCCCGGATCCCGCCGCCACCACGCGGTTTTACCGGGCCAAGGCGCTGGTACCGCTCGCGCCGTAGAGATGGATGTACATACGCACACAACGAACACAGAGAACAAATCGATGAAACACAGTCAGGTTATCCCGTTCATCCTGGGTGGATTGTTCGTGGCGTCCTCCGCTTTCGCCCAGGGCCCGCTCACCCCGCCCGGCGCACCCGCGCCGACGATGAAGACACTGGACCAAGTCAGGCCGGGCATCCCCATTACGACGCTTCCGTTTGTGATCTCTTCGTGGGGCCATTATTATCTGACCGGCAACCTGATCACATCGGACACCAACGGGCCGGCCATTACCGTTACAGCGGGCAGCGTCACGATAGACCTGAACGGCTATAAGATCTTGAACTTCGGTGGTCAGGATACCATTTCTGCTACCGCATCGGGTCTGACGTCGGTGACCATTAAAAACGGCTCGTTGCATCTTGGAAGACGCGCGGTGTATGCCCCGCTGGTAGCAGGCGTGAGGCTGGAGCAAGTCCAGATCTTGAGCGTGGCTCAAACCGGCGTGGTCCTCGGCGATTATGCGCGTATTCTTGATTGCGAGTTTTTTCAGAACGGCCTGGTCGGTGGCGGCGATGGTTTGGTGGTGGGATACGGCAGCCGGGTGGTCAACAGCATCTTTGAAGGCAATCAACAACATGGCCTTGCCATGGGGCCGGCATCAATCGTGGAGGGCTGCACCAGTATGGGACACAGCGGTGCCGGCTATGTGCTGGGCAAGGGGTCGTCCATACGGAACAGCAGCGCCCAGTCCAACCAGATTTACGGGGTGTTCTCGTTCGAGGGGGGTGTGTTGGAGAATGTGACGATGATGAACAATCAAGCCGGAGCCGTCGTGGGCAACGGAACGCGTATTTCCGGTTGTTTGATCCGTGACTCTGTCCTGAATGGCATCTCCGGTGACAACGAGGTCATGGTGGAGCGAACCACCGTGGTCGCCAGCGGTCAGCGCGGCATCTTTCTGTATAACGGAGGGTTTGTGCGGGATTGCATCGTCCGGGCCAATCAACAGGCTGGCATCCTGGTTCATAACGGATGTTCGGTCCTCAACAACGTTGTCGACATCAATGGCGCCGGTAACAACGAGGGCGGCATCGCCGTGTATGGCGGCGCCAATCGCATTGAAGGAAACCACGTCAGCTCCAACGCCGACAAGGGCATCTATGTCCTGGCGGCCGGGAATACCGTCTTCAAGAACTCGCTGCGGGGCAATGCGCTCGCGATCGACTTCGTGTTCGGCAACGATATCGGTCCTGAAGGTCCCGCCAGCGCGGCCACCAGTCCGTGGGCGAATATCACGTATTGATGAGGCCCATGCTTTACCGCGTTGCACGCACCCATGCCACACCACAACGAAATGCGTGATCGGCCAAGTCGCGGCGTTCGCGATACGACGTTCACTCGACAGGAAAAGATAAGGAGGCCGTCCATGATTCGATCGTCCGCTTATACCGTGGTTGTTCTCGCCACCACCCTTTTCGCCGCCCATGCCCAGGGCCCGCTTTCGCCGGCTACCCCGCCCATGCCGTCGATGAAGACGTTGCACCAGATCGAACCGCGTGTGCCAATCGAGTCCCTTCCGTATGACATCGCCCAGCCCGGCTCGTACTACGTGACCGGCCCGTTGTTCTCCACCAACCACGGCATTCGGATTTTCTCCAGCGATGTGACGGTTGACCTGATGGGGCACACCATCACCGGGGTCAACAACACCAACTTTCACGGCATTCATGCCGTGGCGAATGATGTGACCGCGCTACGCAACATCGTGATCCGTAATGGCGGGATTTCCGAATTCGGAAACGGCGTGTTTCTCCAGAATGTAGCCGGCGGCTCGGTGCGCGACATGACGGTTTCCCAAAATGCCGGCCTGGGTGTTTGGATTCAGCGGACAGCGTTCAACAGCCGGTCCATCATCGTCGAGAACAATGTGGTGACGGAAAACGGAGGAGGCGGGATCACGGTCAGCTCCATCGGTTCATCGGAAGCGAACCATAGCCATATCATTCGCAACAATGCGGTAAGTGGCAACGGCCTGAACGGTATTCTGGTGTCGTTCTCGCAAGGTGTGGTCGTGGAGGGCAACGTGGTGGGGCCGCAGGCTGGCGGCACCAACATCACCTTTGGATTGCGCGGCGTCAACAGCCGTGGTGTATTCGTGCGCAATGTGGAGTACGGCAACTCCAACGGGTATTCGTTCGTCAGCACCGCCGATACCCGGGGCCCCGTGGTGACGGAGAGCGGAGTCTTATCGTCCACCGGCACCTCCAACCATGCCTGGGCGAATTTCAGCCGCTAACGGTTGTGGCCGAAAACGACGAACCAATTCAATTTCAACCGAAAAGGGGTCAGAACCGAAAAGGGGTCAGCCCTCACTATTTACACAAACCGGGCGGACCGGGTGAGCCGGGGCGAGAAAAGTACAAATAGTGAGGGCTGACCCCTTTGGGCCCCCTTTGGGCCCCCTTTGGGCATGCCGAACCAGGCGGTTCCCGCCGGAAAATCCGCCCCCGGGTCCCGCGGAAAAAGTTGTGTATTTGTAGACCTTTTTTGCTGGCGGCACCGACGCCATGCAAAAAATCCCTTTGTTTTGGCATGTCCCGTTGTTGTCGGCGCTTCGCCCCCGCCGACCCGGCTTAACAATCCCTCGCGCTGATTCTATACTGGTCAACCCACGCAACCGGATGCGGAACTTCAACGGGTGATGCCATGACACGATGTATACTTTTTGCGGTGATGATGTTTGTTGCCGTCGCTACCTACGGGTACACATTCCGCTACGAAACACCGGTGCGCGCCACCTGGACGGAATCATCGGAGCGGTCGGTTACGATTTCGTGGGACCGGCGGTTGGCCGGGCGGGGCACCGTCCGGTATGGCGTTACCACGAACTACACCCATCAAGCGAGCGATGGGGGCGGCGTGGCGTTTCATGCAATCACGCTGCGCGACCTGACGCCCGACACCCGTTACTACTACGAAGCCTCCTCGTCGGACGGATGGACCCGCACCGGAACGTTCCGCACGGCCCCTCTTGCCGGTGATCCACTGCATTTTGTCATTCATGGCGACCTCTTCGGCAGTGTGAATGAAATCTACGCCCGCGAGGTGGCTGAAATCATCGCCAGCGAAGACCCGCAGTTTGTCACCGGTCTCGGCGACCTCGCCTTCGAGGATTTCACCGGAACCGGGTTTGATACCTGGGAGCCGTTCTTTCGTACGTGCTCGAACCTGCTGTCCTCGCGGGTGTACATGCCCACTCTGGGCGGTCACGACTGTGCCCCCGGTGATGCCTCGGGCAAGGATTGCGCCAGTGCCGTGTACAACCGCCTGTTCCCGCTGCCCGAACCTTCGCTCGGGCTTGGTTATTACAGTTATACCGCCGGGAGCATTCGTTTCATCAGCCTGAATACCGAAGTGCCCGGCATCCAGTTGACTGACTGGCTTGCCCGCGAACTGCAAGCGGCGGTGAACGATACCAACATCACCTGGATCATGGCCCTGAGCCACCATCCCCCGTATTCCTGGGGGTTCCGGCCCGGTACCGAGGATTACCGAATCCACTGGACGCCTCTGCTCACCCGCTACGAGGCGAACTGGATGGCCAGCGGGCACAGCCATAACTACCAACGCACCATACCGATTGACGGTGTGCGTTATCTTGTCGCCGGGGGCGGCGGTGGCCAACTCTACGCCTCGGCCGTCAACGAGCCGATGCACGCCTTTGCCACCTCGTGTTTCCATTACGTCTCGTGCCATATCACCGGATCGGTGATGCAGCTGCGCGCGATCCGCAGCGATGGCTTGCTGTTTGATTCCGTTACCGTCACCAACACCCGCCACGTCCGCGTGGAGCCCGCGTTTCCGCTGCGCGGTCAATCCGCCACGGTGACCTACCGGAGCCCGGCCGGTCCGCTCCATCCCGCCACGAATGTCCTGCTCCATTGGGGCGTGGACGCCTTCACCGAAGCCGTGGAGAGCGTGCCCATGACCTGGAATGCCACCGCGTCAGCGTGGGAACACACCCTCGTGGTGCCGGCCACCGCCACCCAGCGGATCGCTTTTGTCTTTCACGATGGCAACGGCACCTGGCACAACAACTACAACCAGAACTGGCAGGCCTTGCTCGACCGGGCCAGCCTGTTCCCGGAACAGCCCACCGCCGGCGAATCCGTGGCGATCCGGTACGAGGCCGGACTGGGGCCGCTCGCCGGCGCAGCCTCCATCACGGCCTGGGTCGCCGTGAATGGACCGGCCCATACCGCCACGAATCGTATCACCATGACGCCCGGACCGGATCAGCGGTGGGAGGGCGTCATGATCCTGCCCGAGCATGCGGAGCGCCTCGCCGTGTCGTTCATCGGCGACGGCATACGCGACAACAACAGCCAGCGGAACTGGTCATTCCCCGTGGCGGATCGCACCGCGGTCCGTTGGCCGGTTGCGCCGGTGGCCGCGGTGGGTTCGCCCGGCATCACCCCCAATCCTCCAGGCGAGTTGCCCGACAACATCGGCGACAATGTGGACCTGGTGCTGCTTGGGCCGCCGCTGCCCCTTCAGGACGTGCCGATTGGATTCGGTGCGTTCGGCTCGATCTGGGTCAATGCCGACGCGACCAACCTCTACCTCGGCGGGTACGGCGCCGACCTCGGCGGCAGCAACAATGTAATGATCCTCTTTCTCGGTCTCGACACGCTGAACGACAATGCGTGGAACCTGTGGCACAAATCCGGAAAACCCAACGCGCTTGATTTCCTGCACAACCTTACCTTCACCGTTCCGATGGATGTGGCCATCGTGCTGGGCGACTCGTTTGGCGACGGTCCGTCGTATCCCGACTTCAGCATGGGGGGTGCCGGCGGGTACAACCACGGCATGGGCATTTTCTACATCGGAACCAACACCGGATCCTTCGTGGCCATGACCGCCGCGAAGCTCTCCCAATTCCACGGTACGGGCACGGTGGCCACCGTCACCCAGGGCACGCCCGCGTTTCGTCGCACCCAGCGCTGGGAAGCCGCCCTGCCGTGGAATTCCCTGAACGCCGCCGGACCGCATGCCATATCCAACCTGTTCATCGGCGGGGTCATCGGTTCAGCCTCCGTGCAGGGAAACAACCGGTACCTCTCGCGCGAGGTGCTGGGCGAACGCGCCTGGGGTTTGATGGATCAGCACCGCCAGTATGCGTTTTATCCGGTGACGGTGAGGCCCGCCCAGGTGCACCTCTTGCACGGCGATGTCCGTGGCGACGGGATTCCCAACCAATGGCGCTTCGATTATTTCGGCACACCGGATGGGCCCCGCGCCGATGCGGATTCCGACGGGGACGAGCAGAGCAACGGGGATGAATTCGTGGCCGGCACGCACCCCGCCGATCCCGCGTCGCGTTTTGCCCTGCAGTGGCTGGGTGCTTCCAGCGGCGACGCGGCCCGCCTGCTGTGGCCCTTCCTCGCTTCGCGCCGGTACGACGTGACCTATACCGCCGACTTGCTGGCACCGTTCGCCCCGCTGGCCACCGGCCTGCAAACCAATGCTTTCCCCGTGTCCCAACCCGGCTATTATTCCATCTCGGTCAGGCTGCCCTGATCCGATCCCCCGCGCCGCCGGACCGGCCGGGATCACGACGCGGTGACGCAACCATGGCGAAGCCCATACAGGATGATTATTACGCGAAAGCCCCTTATCCCGGCGGACGTATCGTTCACCGCATTCCGGTGGATGGCGTGGAACAGCCGTGGGTTTCCGACACCTTGCGTTTTGTGAGCCGCCGGTGGCTGGGACCGGTTCACATTCGCACCCAGGGCATTGAGTTCTTCATCCGGTATGTGGGCGTGCATGAACATGTGCGGCAAGGCCGGCACCCTCTCCACAACCATCCACATTCCGAATGCCTGTTCACGTTGAGCGGCTGCGGCACGATCACCATGCCGGGCCGGAAAACGGTGGAGGTCTGCCGACCCGGGCATGTCGTGGCCATCCCTCCCGGGTGTATCCATCAGACGAAATGGGACATTCGCCGCGGCGAGGATCCATGGCGGATCATGGTCATGGATGTGGACATCATCGTCGACCTGGCCCAGGTGTTGATCGAGCAGGGCGAACGCGTGGATATGGCCTTCGCGCCGTTTTACGAATGGTTTCTGGTGCGGGAGGGAAGCGGTTTCGATCTTGGGGCCGAAGCACATGCCGCCGTCGCGGCGATTTTTGGCGAAGTTATCGATTCGCTGACGACACGCGGATATGGCGTCTGCTCCGAAATCGTCGCCGGCCTTATCCGGGCCATGGCCTGGTTTTCCCGCCACATCCGCGAGGCGCGCTGGGCGGACGGCACCAACCTGTCGCCCGCGGTCATCAGCAAGGAAGCGGCGTTACTGAAGGCCCGCTCCCTGATGGAGCATAGCGGCTTCTACGAAGCCGGCTGCGTCGCCCGCCTCGCCCGCACCATTGGCATGTCCGAGGCGCACTTCATCCGCGAGTTCAAGCGGCACTACGGCACGACGCCGAAGCAATACAGCATGGATATCCTGATGCGCCGGGCCGCCCTGCTGATGCAGCGCACGGACATCCATGTCAAGGAAGCCTGCTTCCAGCTCGGGTTAAGCGATCCCATCGCCTTTTCCCGCGCCTTTACCCGGTATCACGGCGTGACACCTACGCACTACCAGCAACACGGACCCCAGGTGACACCGGACGCCCTTCAACCCCAAAAAAGGGTCAGCCCTCACTATTTACACAAGCCGCCAAAAAAGGGTCAGCCCTCACTATTTACACAAGCCGGGCGGACCGGGTGAGCCGAGGCGGGAAAAGTGCAAATAGTGAGGGCTGACCCCTTTGGGGGTCAGGGGTGCCAGGCGTCGATGGAATTGGCGGGGTCGTAGATGGTGGTGAAGGTGCGGGATTCGGCGTGGCCGTCGGCGAAGACGTAGTTGGCTTTTCCGTCGTGGCGGTCGTGGGCGCAGTCCACGGCATCGGAGGGACCGGACCAGAAGTTGGGCATGATGTGGTCGGCGTCGCTGTTGTTCTCGGCGAACAGGATCGTGCCGGAAGGGTTGGGGACATCGGAGCGGCGTCGCCAGGTCTGCGGGTGGCCGGGATAATCGTCGTCCATGCCCAGTTCGAAATACACGTTGAGGCCGTAGCTGAGCTGGTTTTTGCGGGTGTCGCGCGGGCAGTGGTAGGCGGTGGCGCGCAACTCCTGCCACGCGGTGGTGGTGGAGCCGAACAGCGGAGCAAGGGCGCGCGCCCACGGCAGTTCACCGTGGGCCGCCGCCGAATGCTGGCTGCGCGGATAGGCGTCGTCGTTGGTGTCGGCATACAGCATGGCGATCAACCCGAGTTGTTTCATCTGGTGAAGGCACTGGATGGAGTGTGCCGAGCGGCGCGCGCCGAGCAGGGCGGGCAGGGAAAGTCCGGCCAGCAAGGCGATGATGGCGATGACCACGAGCAGCTCGACCAGCGTGAAGGCCGCGCGGGATCCGGGCGGCCGCGCATGAACCCCGGCCGATCGGGCGGCTTGACCCATACCGGCTTGATGTGGCCTGGTGTTCATGCGTGGTTCCCGGTGCCGCTCAGTTGGTTTTACGCATGCGGAAATGCCGCCCGGCCATCTCGTCGGCGCGGAGGATGACGGTGGATTGCCCGTCGATCACCACCGGTGCGTTGGTGACGACCGTCCACACCCCGGAGGCCAGCGAGGTGGTGGCCTCAAGCGTGTAGTTGGTCGCCGCCGGATCCCAACCGAGGGCGACCGCGACGCCCATGCCGATTTCCGGACGCCCGTCCGGGACGTTGGTGAACAGGAACGCCATCGGCGCGGTGGCGGATCCCGGCACTTCCTGTCCGGTTCCGGTATCGACGAGGTACGCCTCGAAGACCGCAGTGAATCCGTTGGTCCCGGGCATCGCGGCGAAGGTCGGGTGGAACATCATCAGGTTCCAGGCGAGGGCGTTCGAGCTTCCCGCCGTGCCAAAGACCGGTTCCCAGACCCCGGGCGCCGGCGTCGTGCTGTAGCGGTAACACCGCAGCTCGGCGGGGCCTGCCGTCTTGCGGAGCCAGATGGCCCGGTTGCCGGGTAGCGGATCGGTATTGCCATCCATGACGAAGCCATAACGGCGGCTGAACGAAAGGCCGTTGGCGCTGGGATCGAGGTCGGTAAACCACGGATTGGCCGGCGAGAACTGGTCGGATGGATTGCTGACCAGCAACGGGGTGAGCTGCGGGATGTTGGTCGGCATCATGACGGTGAGCCGGTCGAGGGCGCCGTCATAGTTGATCATCGGCATGACCATGCCTCCCTGCATCGGGACGGTGGTCAGGGTGGCCGCACGCGCGGCGAATGGAAGCAGGCCGGAGGCCATCAGCATCAGAAAACGGACAAACATGGAAAAACTCCTGTTGAAAGGGAAAACAACCAGGAGCGCCGCACGGCGACGCTCCGCGAACGGAACAAACGGAATGGGTCAGGCGTTCGCGGAGCGGGGCGGGGGGACCAGGGGTCGGGCGATCGCGCGTGTGGCGACCGCGGAGGGGAGATCGATCCGGCCAACCGGAATCACGGTGTGGATCCACCCCGCGCCGGTTTCGGTGTAGAACAAGGGATGGGTAGGCGTGGCGGCCTGCAAGGTGGTGCCGTCGCCGGTCTGCTCGGTGGTCGCCGCTTTGATGGCCGTACACATCGGACACGGATGTTCGCCGTCAAACGTCATGTCCACGGCAACCGCCAACGGATTGTCGCGGCTGTAATCCACGAGCATGCGCGCCCATGCGACTACCTGGAAGGCGGGTAGGTGAAGGTTAATGGTACATGCCACCACCGTCACCAGAAGCCAGGTTATGGGCCGCAGGGATCTCATGACGGGTGACGCTATACAAACCCGACCTTCCGGGCAAGCCCGGTCGCGAACCGGATGCGCGCTATCGCCACGCGGCGCTTTGGGGTATGATGACGCGATCCATGGGAGCAAGGAGGAGTCAACCGGTCGGGTGGAGGGACACGCGTGCGTGCTGGCGGCGCGCGCCAGGCCACCTGTTCGCCCTGCTGCTCCTGGTTGCGATGCCGTTTTCGGGCGAGGCGCGGACCGTGCGGGTGGCCACCTACAACGTGCTCAACGGTGTCGGTACCGTGGGGAGCGTGGAGTACAATGCGGTCAAGGCGGTGCTGTCGCGTATCAATCCCGATATCGTGGCCTTCCAGGAGCTGCGTACATCCGACCGGCCAAACTGGGAGGCGCTGGCCGCCGAACTCGGATACGGTCATCTCGCCTTCAGCGGATCCACCGGCCTATCCGGCGGCCTGAACACCGGTTATTACAGCCGGTTCCCGATCACCTCCTCGTTTAACGTGTTCTCTCCGGTTGGTGCGAATGAAATCACCCGCCCGCCGTTTCGCGTCGTGGTGGCGGTGCCGGGTACGGTGCGCCCGCTCGTGTTGTGGACGCTCCACCACAAGGCGTTGGGTTCATCGACGGACCGGTTCCGCCGCGCCATCGAATCGATCCGCTGCGCCAACGACATCGATGGTTACCTTGCCGCCCAGCCCGGTCACCTGGACATGGTCGTGCTGGGCGACATGAACGAGGATGTCCGCTCATCGCAACCCGCCCAGTTCAACAGCCTGCCCTCGGGTCTGCCCACGTCGTATGCGCTCGGGTCCGACATCACGTTTCCCGTCTATTACGCGACCTTTCCCCGGGATGCGTATGAAGTAGCCGGCCCGGGCTTCGCCATGCTCCCCGCGGTGCAGGGCACCACCACGAACAGCGGCACCTACATCGGAACCAACGGCCGCCTGGATTACATCTTCGTCAGCAGCAACCTGTTCACCAGCCCGCTCGGTCCGGCCGCCGCCGAGGTGTACAACTCGGTATGGGATGACGCTTCCAACGGCCTGGCCAAGGCGGGAGCGCCCCTCGATGCGGGGACCAGCGCCCTGGCGTCGGATCACCTGACGGTGTTTGCCGATATGTCGATGCAGGACCTGACCCTGCTGTCGGTATTTCCGGACTCCGGGATCGCGGCCACCGGCGTGACCGGCTCGGTGTTTGCCCCGACGTCGTGGGTGTATGCCGTGTCCAACGGCTCGGGTGATGCGGTGACCTGGTCGGTCAGCACACCCGACTGGCTGATCGCGTCCCCCACCGGCGGCACCTTGGCCGCCAGCGGAACGGAGCCGTTGGTCCTGTCGCTCGATCCCGGCGTGACCAACCGTGCCGCCGGGCTGTACGCCGCCACGGTGCGGATCGTCGATGGCTCGACCTCGGGTGAAATCAGCCGCATCGCCACCCTGACCGTAAGGCCGCCCGCGCAGCTTGCCGTGAACGGCGCTCCGCCACCCGCGCTGATCAAGTTGCCCTCTGTTTCTTTTTCGCCGGCGACGGTGTCGGTCACGGTGACGAACCGCGGTTTCACGGATCTGGTGTGGGAGGCATCAGCCGATCCGTTGGTGGAGCTTGTTCCGACCAACGGAGTCCTTGCCCCGGGTGGAGCGATGCCGCTCACCATCGCCCCGTCAGGCCTGGCCACGTCGCTACCGCCGGGTGCCACGACGGTGGTGGTCCAGGTGCGGAATACCGTGAATGGCCTTGGCGATACCAACATCGCGGTGACGTTGTCGGTCATCGATGCGGTCGGATTGTTGGCCGATGTCGATTCGGGGGCCGTCGGGTGGATGGCTTCCGGTTTGTGGCATGTGACGGACACCGCGACCAGCGCCTGTGCCCGCGCCACCAGCGGCACTGCTGCATGGTGGTACGGCGTGGAAACGTCGTGCACCTACGATACGGGAACCACGAATGCCGGCAGCCTCACCAGTCCGCCGTTCCTCGTGCCGACCAATGCGCTGCTCACCTTCGCGAGTTGGGAAGTCACCGAGGGAGCGGGAACATCGTGGGACCGGCGCATCGTGCAGGTGACCACCAACGACGGCGTGTCGTGGATCACGCTGTTTGTGTCGCCGGTATCCGCGCCGCAGTGGCAGTACCATGGCCTGAATCTTGCCCCGTATGCCGGGCGAACCGCGCGGGTACGGTTTACGTTTGATACCGTGGATCCGATCTCCAACAACTACGACGGCTGGTTTGTCGATGACATCCAGGTAACCACGGCGGGCGGCCTGACGGTGAGCGGGTCGTTGCCGGTGCGTTTAGCCGGTCCGCAAGGTGGTCCCTTCGCACCGGCCTTCACCGACCTCGTCGTGCGCAACGAAACGGCGACGCCCGGGGTCTGGCGTCTCGTTTCCAGTCCGGCCTGGGTTTCCGGAGTCACCACCCAGGGCGTGGTGTATCCGGGCCAGCAGGTGGCACCGGCTTTCGTGGCGTTGTCCGTCGCGACGAACTACGTGCCGGGTCTCTACACCGGGGTGGTGGCGGTGCGGAGCGGCTTCACCGGCCCGACCAACGCCTGGCCGGTGCAGTTGCTGGTGAACGACCAGGTGCCG
>CALBHI010000213.1 GCA_937894535.1 uncultured Verrucomicrobiota bacterium | reverse complement strand
TGGTTGATGATGGCGGCGTTGGCGGGTGGGGTGGTGGTGGCCGATGACCTTGCGTCATGGCCGCGGGAAACCGCGGTCTTGGGATATGCCCCGGAGGTCCCGCCTCCCATTATCCGGCGCGAACCGGCCGTGGTGAAGGTCGATCTCGAGGTCCGCGAGCTGGAGGGGCGGCTGGCCGATGGCGTGACCTATACCTTCTGGACGTTTGGCGGCACCGTGCCCGGCCCGATGATCCGGGTGCGTGAAGGCGATGTGGTGGAGTTCAGCCTGCACAACCATCCGTCGAGCAAGCTGCCCCACAACATCGACCTGCACGCGGTGACCGGACCCGGCGGTGGTGCGGCCTCGTCGTTCACCGCCCCCGGCCACAGCTCGACCTTTTCGTTCAAGGCCATCAACCGCGGCTTGTACGTGTACCACTGCGCCACCGCACCGGTCGGCATGCACATCGCCAACGGCATGTACGGCTGCATCCTGGTGGAACCGGCCGAGGGCCTGCCTCCGGTCGATCGCGAGTACTATGTGGTCCAGAGCGAGTTCTACACCTCCGGTCGTTACGGGGAGCAGGGGCACCAGCCGTTTTCGATGGAAAAGGCGCTGGATGAAAAACCCGACTATGTCGTGTTCAACGGCTCGGTGGGCGCGCTGGTCGGCGACAACGCGATCAAGGCCGAAGTCGGTGAAACCGTGCGCCTGTTCGTGGGCAACGGCGGACCCAACCTGATCTCCTCGTTCCATGTCATCGGCGAAATCTTCGACCAGGTCTATGTCGAGGGCGGCGATTTACGCAACCAGAACGTACAGACCACGCTGGTCCCGGCCGGTGGTTCAACCATCGTGGAGTTCAAGGTCGAAGTTCCCGGCACGTTGGTGCTGGTGGACCACTCGATCTTCCGCACCTTCAACAAAGGATCGTTGGGCATGTTGAAGGTCGAAGGCCCGGAAGACCTCGTGATCTATTCCGGTAAGCTGCGCGATGATATCTACCTTCCGGAAGGACAGGCCACCGCCACCGCCGCTCCGGCGCCCGCCCCGTCGCGCCCGCTTTCGAAGGAGGAGCAGGTCGAAGCCGGCAAGATCGTCTACAACCAGACCTGTTTCGCCTGCCACCAGGCCAATGGACAGGGACTTCCCGGCGTGTTTCCGCCACTGGCCAAGGCCGATTACCTGATGGCCGATGCGAAACGCGCCATCCACGTGGTGATCGGCGGCTTGCAGGGCGAGATCGAAGTGAACCATGTGAAGTACAACCAGGTGATGACGCCGCAGAACCTGACCGACGAACAGGTCGCGAATGTCCTGACCTTCGTCATGAACTCGTGGGGCAACGAACATGATCCCGTCATGCCGGCCGATGTGGCCGCAGTGCGTGCGGAAATCGAATCCGCCGGCGGTGTCGGGGAAGTCGGAGGCCACTGAACGTGCACCTCCCCCGGTCATGGCGGCTGATCGCACTGGGATGCTTCTTCGGCGGCGATTTGCTGATTGGCGCGGAATCCATGGTCACCGTGCCCGGCGGCGTTTTTACCAACCTGTACCGCGACCAGGGGGTTGTGGCGGTGCCGGCCTTCGCGATGGACGAGGTCCCGGTGACCAACCGGGAGTTCCTGCAGTTTGTCACCGAATACCCGGAATGGCGGCGGTCGCGGATCAAGCGGTTGTTCGCCGACTGCTCCTACCTAGCGCACTGGCAGGATGATCTGGTGCTCGGGCTGGATGCCCCGTCCGACAGTCCGGTGGTCCGGATCTCCTGGTTCGCCGCACGCGCGTTTGCCAAAGCCC
>CALBHI010000212.1 GCA_937894535.1 uncultured Verrucomicrobiota bacterium | reverse complement strand
GTAGGCCTCCATGCCGAAGGCCTTGACGATGCGAACACAGGCGACGTTTTCCTGGATGATCGACACCAGGTCGGCGATGCGCTGCTGGGCCTCGCGGGCGTAACGGCGGACGCGCCGGCCGAACATCAAAACCGGCAGGATGCAGATCGGGAACAGCACGAGGCTGATCAGGGCGAGAATGGGATCCACGGTGAGGATATACACGGTCATGGCCACGATGGTCATCGGTTCCTTGGCGATATCCTCGATGACCGTGGAGACCGAACTCTGGACGACCGTGGTGTCGTTGGTGGTGCGGGCGATGATGTCGCCGGTGCGGCTCTGCACGAAATAGCCGAGGGAGAGGCGGTTCAGGTGGGCGAACATCGCGTCGCGCAGGTCCATGACCACGCGGTTGCCGACCCATTGCACATAGTACTTGCTCGCATATTCGGTCAGGCCGCGCAACAGGCCGAGCAGCGGGAAGAGCAGCAGGAAGAGCACCACGTCGCGGGTCGGGGCTTCAATGATATTGAACACCCGGTCCAACCCGCCCTTCATGACCCACATGATCGCCGCATTGGAGGCACCGAACAGCACACCGCAGGCCAGGCCGAGCATCAGGCGGCCGCGGTAGCGGAAGGCATACCCGAGCAATCGCCGGTAGGTTTCCCAGGCTGGCTTGGTCAAGGTGGGTGGAGGGGATTTTCGACTCATGTCATGTTCCAGCGCCGCGCACGCGGTGGGTTCCGTGCTTCTCGCTGATCTCCAGCTCCCACAACTTCGCGTACTTCACATATACTCCGACGGCGCTGATCAAGGCGATGAGAAATCCGCGGGTGCCGTCGAGGAATCCGCGCTTGAGGAAAAAACCACGGACAAAGCGGATGGGCGGCCGGAAGACAAAATCGATCCAGGCAAACCGTTGTCCCTCCTTGTATTTCTCCCGGGCGGTGATCGTCGAAAAACGGTTCATCGTCTCGACATGATCGTGAAGGTCGTCGTAGGTGTAGTGGTAGAGATGGCCGCGCAACCGCTGGACCGGGCCGTTGACGAAAACCTGGTCGTGGGGTTCCTGGCCGCCGCTGCGTCCGCGGTCCTTGCGGAAGAGGCGGAGCTTCACGTCGGGATACCATTCACCGTGGCGGATCCACCGGCCCATGTAGTTGACCATGCGCGGGAATTCGTAGCCGCAGGTATCGCCGGGACCACGCTCGAACTCGCCGACAATCTCGTCGCGCAACTCGGGGGAGATCTCCTCGTCGGCATCGACAAAGAGCAGCCAGTCACGGGTGGCCATTTTCCGGATGAGGTTCTTCTGGCCGATGTAGCCCTGCCAGGCGTGCTGATCCACCTTGTCGGTGTATTCGCGGCAGATCTCGACGGTGCGGTCGGTGCTGAAACTGTCGAGGACAACGATCTCTTCGCACCAGTCCAGGCTCTTCAGGCACCGGTGCATGTTGTGCTCCTCGTTGAAGGTGGTGACACAGGCGGAGATGGGGAGCTTCTTCATGACGGCTCCACCGGTAGACCGACTTCGCGGGCGGCGGCGATGACCTCGTCAGGGGTGATGGCGGCGAGGCGGGCGCGGGCTTCGGCGGAATCGCGGGCAATGTCGCGGGCACGCGGACCGCCGCGCTGCAGGATCCGGCAGCGCCGGCCAAGCGGGCCGGTGCGTTCGGGATCGGTCATGCCGTAGAGGGCAATGACCGGGCGGTCGAGTGCGGCGGCGAGGTGCATGCCCCCGCTGTCGTTGGCGACCACGAGCGCACAGGCGGACAGCAACGTGGCCCATTCGGCGAGGTTGGTGCGGCCGGCATAGTCCAGAGCGGCGGAGCCGAGGGCGGCCGCGATGGCGGCGCAGACCGGTTGGTCGTCGGGACCACCGAACAAGGCGATCCGGTATCCGGCGGCGGTGAAACGGCGGGCCGCGGCGATGAAGTGTTCGGGCGGCCAGCGCTTGGACGGACCGCGGGCCGCGCCGGGAATCAGGCCGATGACCGGATCGCTCCACGTGCCGAGGCGCGTCCATGCGGCCGCGGCATCGGCGGCGGGCACGGCGAGGCGCGGGAACGGGATGGTGGTGCGCGACGGATCGGGATCCATGAGATCCAGGTATTCCCAGGCCTGGTGACGGCGAGACGAGGACAACCGCACCGCGCGGCGGTCGTTGATCAGCGGAAACTGGAGACCGCGCCCGAAGCCGGTGCGAACCGGGATTCCGGCGCGCAGCGTGATCCAGGCGGTGCGGAACGAATTGGGCAGGATCCAGGCGCGCGCGAAACGCTGCTGCCGCAGGTCATGGTACAGCGGATGGTAAAGCCCGGGGCGCCCCTGGTAGCCGATCACCTCAACCGGCCCGTCAAACAGGCGCCACAGGGCGGCCAGTCCGCCCCGGGCGAGCACGGTGAGGCGGAGGTCCGGGCGACGGCGAAGCGCTTCCTGCACCGCAGGCATGGCCATGATCGCGTCGCCGATCCAGTTGACGCTGACGACCAGTTCGCGGGCGACTGGTTCAGCGGAAGCAGATGCGGTTGATCCATTCATGGAACTTCTCTTCTCCGCTCAGCATCTCGATTTCAACCCGGAGGTAATAGACCGGCAGGTCGCGGCGTTCGATCATCGGGAAGCGCACCGCGTCCTTCTCGGTGGTGATGATGCAGGTGGCACCGCGCTGGATGCCCTTGTTGATGATGTCGAGAATCTCCTGCTGGCTGTAGCGGTGATGGTCGGCATACCGCTTGTGGTAGAGGACTTTTGCGCCGAGGCGGGTGAGTTCGTCCTCGAACCCTTTCGGGCGCGCGATGCCCGAGATGGCGGCGACCGACTGGTCACGCAGGAAATCCAGCGGCAGCACTTCGTCGGTGTAGACATTCTTCAGGAAGCGAGGGCAATGACGGCACTCGACAATTTCCGCCTCGGTGTTGTACTGGCGGAGGATTTTCTTGATGTCCTCGGCACCGTCGCCGTTGGATTTGGTGATAAAGATGAACCCGGCGCGTTTGATGTTGCGGACCGGCTCGCGCAGGATGCCGCGCGGCAGCATGCGCCAGTTGCCGAACGGATTGGTCCGGTCAACCAGCACGATGTCGAGACGGTGCTTCAGGGTCAGGTACTGGAAGCCGTCATCCAGGATCAACGTGTCGCACCCGTACTTGGTGATGGCCCAGCGTCCCGCCTTTACGCGGTCCTTGTCCACGATGACCACGACATCCTTGAGGTTGCTGGCCAGCATGTAGGGCTCATCGCCGCTCCACACGGAATCAAGCAACAGGCGTTCGCCGTCGGAAACGACCAGCGGCGGCACCTCTTCGCCCTTCAATGCGCGCTTGAGACGCTTCCAGCGGGATTCCTCGTCGCGCTTGTAACCACGGCTCAGGATGGCCACCTTGCGTCCGCTCTGCTGCAACGTCCGGGCGAACACTTCGACGACCGGCGTTTTGCCGGTACCGCCGACCGTCAGGTTACCGATGCTGATGACCTGGCAACCCAACGTATGTGGCCGGTAGATCGACTTGCGGTACAACCAGAGCCGGGTCTGGACCAGCGACGCGAACACCAGCGACAAGGAGTAGAGAATCAAGCGCACCGGCAAGTGGCGTTTGCCGGTCTGACGCTCCTCGATGATCGTGAGGAGGTACGCCTCCAGTTTTTCAAGCCATTCGCGCATAATTCGTTCAACCCTACGGGTGAAACCGGATCATGGTGCATAAACAGCGGTTTGACGTCAAGGCGGGTGGCATTTTGATCGACAGCGCGGCATCGGTTTTCGTACCAGTGTCGGGCGCATGAACCAGCATGAACCAGTTCCGATGCCCGCCACGCTCCGCCATGTGCCGGAGGACTGGCTGCATCCGGTTGACCTGGCGTCGGTGTTCGGTCGCCCCGGTCCGGTGCATGTCGACCTCGGGTGCGGAAAGGGACGTTTCCTGATGGCCCGGGCGGCAGCGTTTCCCGAGGTGAATTTCCTGGGAATCGACCGCATGTTGCGCCGGATCCGCAAGAACGACAACAAGGCGCGGCGACTCGGCCTGGCCAACATCCGCTTGCTTCGGATCGAAGGCTATTATGCCGTGAGCTACCTGCTGCCGGAAGCCGCGATCGACACCTACTTCATCCTGTTCCCCGATCCATGGCCGAAGAAAAAGCACCATGATCACCGCCTCTTCAATCCTCGGTTCGTCGATGCCTTGCACCGCACGCTGAAGCCTGGCGGGGTGGTCCATCTCGCCACCGACCACTGGCCCTACTACGAGGAGATCGCCGCGATCCTGCGTGCCGATGACCGGTTCCTTGAAACCGAACCGTTTGTGCCGACGCCGGAGGAACGCACGGACTTCGAATTGTGGTACATCGACAAGAAGCCGATCGGACGCTGTTCGTTCATCCGCACCCCCTGACCGGGACCACGTCAGCGCACCGGCCAGCCGACCAGCGCGGCCCGGGCGGCGCGATATCCGGCCTCCATCGCCTCGTCCACGCGGTGGAACTCCAGGTGACCGATGCCGCCCACCCTTGGCTCGATCAGCAGCGCCGGTGGCGTCTCGCGCAACCGCACCGCCGTCAGGCGCGAGGAAACGATATCCACCGTGTGGGTCATGACTTGGAAAATGTTCGGCCCGCCGGTCCCGGCCAACCACCGGTTCATCGCCGTGCGGGCGGAAGTTTCGAGTTTTTCTTTTTGCCGGTCGAGCCACTGTACGGTGGAACCGGCGGGCAGTCGCCCCCGAGCGGATGGTGGATCGCTGCGGCGCTCGAACGGGGAAAGGCCATCGCCGTGCAGGTTTACCGCGATGATGGCATCAAGGTCGTTCCGTGCGGCAAGCACACTGACCGGCAGCGGGTTGACCAGTCCGCCATCCACCAGGTAACGCCCCTGCCAGGGAACGGGAGAAAACATGCCGGGAATGGAGATGCTGGCCCGGATGGCCGTCACCAGATCGCCTCGGTCGAGCACGACTTCCGCACCGCTTTCCGCATCGGTCGCGACGGCGGCAAAGGGCACCGCCAGGGATTCGATGCCCGGGTTGCCAAGGTGTTCCCGGATGAGGGCGACGACATGGCGTCCGTCCACCAGTCCGGCGCGAGGCAGTTTGCGTTCCGCGAACAGGCCGATCACCCGCTTGAGGTCCATGCCACGCAGTTCCGCTACGAGGGCATCAAGGTGTCCGGCGGCCGCAAAACCGCCCACCAGGGATCCGATGCTGGTGCCGGCAATCGCCGCGGGATGGATTCCCCTTTCGCCGAGGGCGCGCAACACGCCGAGGTGGGCCCATCCGCGCGCCCCGCCTCCGCCGAGGGCGAGGCCGATCCGCGTCGATGGGCAGGGCGGCGAGGTCATCGCGATGAGCCGGGCGCAGGGGGAGGCTCGAGCTGAAGGATTCGGTTGGGCATCGCGCTTTCGTCCTGCAGCACGCCGCGGTAATACACCCGGACCCGGTATCCTTCGTAATCACGGCGTTCACCGAGCATGCGTTGTTCCTCGGCACGGAAGTTCTTTCCGACAATGTAGGCGGCGGAGACTGTGCGCGCTTCACCCGGAGCCCACGCTCCACTGATGCGCAGCCCATCGTCGGGAACGAGGGCACGGGTCGGCACCACGCGGTCGGACCCGGCCACGCGGTCGTAAAAGGTCACGGAAACCATCACTTGGTCGGTATTGATATCGCGCTCGTTGTTGCGCGGGCGCAGGGTGATCCGGATCAGACGCATCTCGTCATACTCCTCGTTGGCCCGGAACCGCTCACGCTCGACCGAAGCGATGCGGATGCGTTTTTCCAGCCGCTGTGCGCCGGTCGCCTCGCGTGGCGAGGCCGGACCCTCCACGGTTTTCCGGGTTAGCTCCAGGCGGGCGATGCGCTGACGTTCCGCCGCCGCCTGTTCATACAACGGTGAGCCGACGGTAAGGTTCATCACCTTCTGCCATTGCTCGCCGGCCTGCTTGAGCATGCCCCGCTGTTCGTACAGCACGGCGCGTTCGCGGAAGGCGGGAACGAAATTCGGGGTCATCATCTGGATGCGTTCCAGGATGTTATCCGCCTGGAAATAATTCATCCGCTGGATTTCCTTCTGGGCATCCACCAGCATTTCCCGCGCCTTTTCCTGCAGGGGATCGGCCGAGGTAACCTTGGCCAGCACGTCTTCGCGCTCCGGCGGCGTTGGCGGAACCCCGATGTTTTCCACCATCTTCCGCAGGCCTTCGATCTCCGACCGCAGTTCCATCACCTCGGTGTCCGCGGGCGAAGGAACCGGTTCCATGGCCGGTGCGGGTATGGCGGGCGGTAACGACGGCTCTTCAGTGCCACCCGTCAGGTCGACGGGAACCGGGCTGTCCGGTTCGTTCGAGGTCGGACCGGGAGCGGGCAAGGCGACCGGCGTTTCCGGAGCAGGCGGCAGGGGCTTTTCCAGCGCCGGCGTTTCCGGCTGGGTTGCCGCAGGGGGAGGCGCCGACGGACGAAACGCGGCGGGATCAATCGCCACGGTTTCCCGTTTCTGCCAGAGCGGGAACAGGATGACGAAGACGACCTGCAACAACACGATCAAGCCGATCGCGACGAACGACGTCGCCTGCATCTTGCTAAAGCGACGCCGGTGCTTGGGGGGCGCGGCGGAAGAACCGGACTGGTATTCGATCAGCGTGCGTCCGACCTCGATCCGATCGCCGGACCGCAACCGGTGCTCCTTCACCGGCTGATCATTCACCAGAACGCGGTTGGTCGCACCCAGATCGCGGATCACTGGACTGCCGCCCCGGCTTTCAATCAGGGCATGGTGGCGCGACACCTCGTCGTCATCGTCGAGATCGATCTGGCATTCCGGATCGCGCCCGATCAACACGGCACCCTGTTGGATGGTCAGCCGTTTGCCCTTGAATTTGCCGTTGATGAACAGGAGTCGGTACATATGCGGGAGCGATGATAGCGGATGGACGAGGATTAGACAAACAATCGGTTGCGGTCGGGGCGATCCGCCCGGCACACCGCGGCCTGCCCCCATCCTGTTCTTGACCCCCGCCCCCCGGTTCGCCCACACTGCGCGCACTATGACCTCTAAATCTGGCAAACTTTTCATGGAGGAGCTCGCGGGCCTCTGCAAGCGGCGCGGCTTCATTTTTCAGGCTTCTGAAATCTACGGCGGGCTGAACGGGTTCTGGGACTACGGTCCGCTCGGCATCCAGCTCAAGAACAACATCCGCGACGACTGGTGGAAGCACATGGTCGAGTGTCCGCCGATCGGCCCGGACGGCGACGCCCTGCAGATCGTCGGCCTCGATTCCGCGATCATCCAGAACCCGAAGACCTGGGTCGCCTCCGGCCATGTCGCGGGGTTCAACGACCCGATGATCGACTGCCGTGCCTGCAAGGCCCGGTTCCGCGCCGACCAGCTCGCCACCTACGAGTGCCCGCGCAAGCCGAGCAAAAAGGCGGGCGAACATGCAGACTGCCAGCTCACCGAACCGCGCGCGTTCAACCTGATGTTCGAGACCTACGTGGGCGCGATCCGCGACGAGGAGGCCAAGGCCTACCTGCGCCCGGAGACCGCGCAGGGCATCTTCCTCAACTACAAGAACGTGCTCGACACGATGCGCGTGAAGGTGCCGTTCGGCATCGCCCAGGTCGGCAAGGCGTTCCGCAACGAGGTCACCCCGCGCAACTTCATCTTCCGTTCGCGCGAGTTCGAGCAGATGGAGATGGAATGGTTCTGCCATCCCGACGAATCCCTGCACTGGTACGAATTCTGGAAGCACCAGCGCATGGCCTGGTGGAAAGGCCTCGGCATCAAGGAGGAAAACCTCCGCTTCCGCGACCACGCGCAGGATGAACTGGCCCACTACTCCAAGGCCTGCGTCGATGTCGAATACCTGTACCCATTCACCGCGCCGGATTTCGGCGAACTCGAGGGCGTGGCCCACCGCGGTTGCTTTGACCTGAGCCAGCACCAGGAACACTCCAGCCAGAAACTGGAATACTTCGACCAGGAGAAGAACCAGCGCTTTATCCCGAACGTCATCGAGCCGGCCTCCGGCCTGACCCGGGCGGTGCTGGTCGTGCTTTGTGAATCGTTCGCCGAGGAATGGGTGCCGACGTCCGAGCAGGGTGGCGCGCCGATCCCGGCTGAACCGGGCAAACCCGCCCCGGCCGGCTACGAGGTGCGTGCGCTGCTGCGCTTCCGTCCCAAACTCGCCCCGGTCAAAGCCGCGGTCTTCCCGCTGCTCAAGAACAAACCGGAACTGGTCAAGAAGGCCCAGGAGGTTTATCAACTCCTCCGCCCCGAATTCACCACCTTCTACGACCAGGCCGGCGCGATCGGCCGCCGCTACCGCCGCCAGGACGAGATCGGGACGCCGTTCGGCATCACCATCGACTTCCAGACGCTGGACGACGGCACGGTCACCTTGCGCGACCGCGACACGATGGCCCAAACCCGGGTCAAGGTCGATGAACTGATCCCGATCATCGCCAAAGCCATCCGCACCTAGCCCCTTTCCGGGCCCCCTCATCCGGAACTTTCTCGACCCGCCGCATATACAGCGCGGCCGGGCTTGGGTATATATTACTAAAATCGCAACCTTCATTTTAGCAACCACTTACACCAAACAAGGCGGTGATTTCGACATCGACAAGCCGCGGGAGATGGTGTGCAATGGCAAGAAGGTGGCACATAAAACAGGCGTTATCGCGTAAGGCGAAAAATCCGGTTCATTGTTTCGAGCCGAGATAAGGCTGGGCCAATCCACAGGAGATTTTGAGGATGAAGACGAATACGGTGTTGCGTGAGTTGGAGCGTGAACACAAGCAACTGGTCCACGCCATGCGGTTGCCGGACTCGGTGCTGACGCTGGAATCGCGCAGCGAATACAAGCATTTCGACCTGTCGTTCGCCCGGGAGTTGATCGGGATGGATCAACCGTGGGGCAGCGAGGATGCGTTTGACCCCAAGAACCGGATCTTGACCGAGGTCTTCATGGGATCGGACGAGGCGAAGCAGTTGTACTACGCTTCGGAAAACGACCTGCTGCGCAAGGTGAAGGAAACCGCGGCGGACCAGGAACACAAGGGCCCCTACGACATCTACGAGTCGGTGTTCCCGGTGCGGGTGCGCGGCAACGTCATCCATCTTCTGCGGACCGGCAAGTACCGGATCGCGGCGTTTGCCGAAAAGGATCTGAAGGACCTCGCGTTCTTCTGCAACGTTCCGCTGAAGCAGGTGCGCGAAGCGGTAGCCGTCCTGCCGATCTACACGCCGGAGCAGGTGGATGACATGCGCCGGACCTACGGGCGCTTGCGCGACAGCATCAAGCTGGCCTTCCGCGAGCACATCCGGCTAATGGAGATGACCGCGATGCAGCTGCAGAACGAGCGCCTGAGCGCGCTCGGCTCGCTGGCCGAGGGCATGGCCCACCACTTCAACAACCTGTTGTCGATCATCCTGGGTTACTCGTCGATGGTGCTTGATCGCGCCGAGGTGCGGGGCGAGACCTCCGAGGCCATCCGCAAGGTCACCGAGGCCGCCCAGCGCGGACGGCGGTTCACCGAGGAAATCCTCTCCCTTTCCGAGTCGTTCACCGACGAAGAACCGACGGTGATCTCGCTGCATGAACGCGTGCAGGGGGCCTTGACCCTGATGCAGGCACGGCTCAAGGCGGGCATTCAGTTGACCAGCCAGTTCGCCGCGGAGAACGACCGGGTGGTGGCGCCGCAGGGCATCATTCATCACATCGCCTTCAATGCCATCGCCAATGCCATCGACAGCATGCCGAACGGCGGCCGTCTGCTGATCAAGTCGGAGAACATCACCACCGAGGAACGCGGCGCCCGGCGCGATTTCGTGCGCATTACCGTGACCGACTCCGGCATGTTCCCGTTGCGCAAGGGCAAGTCCCAGACCGCCGAGGACACCAATGCCGAAGAGCGGTTGGCTCCCAAACTCGCCAGCCTGCTCGGTCAGGTGGCCAGCCTCGACGGCACGGTGACGGTAAAGTCCGAAAAGGACCAGTCCACCACCCTCGAGATCACCCTGCCCGCCGCCACCGCGGCCGATGAATCGGCACCGCAGAAACGTGTC
>CALBHI010000211.1 GCA_937894535.1 uncultured Verrucomicrobiota bacterium | reverse complement strand
ATCGACTCCATAAACCGGCAGGGCGGGCAGCAGGAGGCCCAGAAATCGACCAGCACCGGCGTCTCCGCGGCGAGCACCAGCTGGTTGAATTCGGCATCGGTCACGGCGTGGCGGATGAGCGACGCGGCGGTATCGCTGGCGGAAGCCGCCGCCGGTGCGGCGGCCTGTTCCTGACGCGAGCACGCGGACAGCGCCAGCGCGGCCGCGGCGGCGATCGCGGTGTAGACCATACGGAAGGATGGATGGGTTATCGTCATGGATCGGTCTCCGGCCGGTCCCGCATCAGCGGGACGGTTTGGGCATGTGCCGTCGCACCAGGTCGAGGACTTCCTCGGGATAAAACGGCTTCTTCATCACGCCCACCACATTCGGGAACTCCGCCAATTCCTCCGCGGAGAAATCCGGGGCGCCGGCCATGATAACCACCGGCAGGCGGATGCCGTCCGCCGCCATCAGCATCAACAGGCCTGCCCCGTTGATCCCTGGCATCAGCAGGTCGAGCAACATGCCACGGCACGGCGTTTCCTTGAGGATGGCATAGGCCTCCTCGCCGTTGGTGGCGATGCGGACGCCGTACCCTTCGCGGGTCAGCACATCCTTCATCACCTGCGTGATGGCATGGTCATCGTCGACAATCAGGATCATGGGGAAGGTTCCACGAACACAGCTTACGGCGGCCGGCGCGTTTTGTCACGCACCTTGGGTAAAAACGAAAAGCAGCCGCGCTCCGAACGGAACGCCGGCTGCTTTGTGTACCGAACGGGGCCTGGGTCAGGCGGTCTTAGGCGCTCTTGGCCGGGGCCTTGGTTTTCTTGGCCTCGTTACGACGCTGTTTCAGACGCTTGACGCGGCGCAGACGCGCAGCACGTTTAACACGAACTCGAAGATTTTGTCCCATAGTGGCGCGCAGCGTAGTCAGACCCCACCCGCTCGTCAATCATAAGATTTCGCCCTTTTCCCCTGCCGATATCCGGTGGTGACAAGCGGGGGGCGGTCTGGCTACAACTAGCCGCCATGAGCCGAACCCAACCACGCCCCCGACGCCCCGCCCCGCCCCTCTGCCGCGACAAGCACCTGCTCTACGAAGCGGCGGTGCAGGAGGTCGGTGACGACATCCGGTTCATGCGGCGCATCTACGCCCGCCACCGCGGCCGTCCGCTGGCCTTCCTGCGCGAGGATTTCTGCGGCACCGCAAAACTTGCCGCCCGCTTCGTGTCCATGAACCCCGCCCATCACGCCCTCGGGGTGGACATCGATCCGGAACCGCTCGACTGGGGCCTGCGCCACCACGTCCACCGCACCGGCCAGGCCGGTCTGCGGCTGAAACTGGTGCGCGACGACGTGCTCGCCGTGCACCGCCCGGCCGCCGACGCGGTCTGCGCCTTTAACTTTTCCTATTTCCTGTTCCGCACCCGCGAGTCCCTGCGCGCCTATTTCTCCTCGGCGCGGCGCTCCCTGAAGCCCGACGGCATGCTGTTCCTCGACGCCTTCGGCGGTCTGGCCTCGATGACCACGACCAAGGACACACGCAGCATCCCGGACGGCCGCGATCCCGACGGCAACCCGCTTCCGCCCTACATCTACGAGTGGGAACATGCCCGTTTTGATGTGCTGACCCACCACCTGACCTGCCACATCCACTTTGAATTGAAGGATGGCTCGCGCCTCGATCGCGCCTTCACCTACCACTGGCGGTTGTGGAGCCTGCCCGAACTGCGCGAACTGCTGCTCGAGGCCGGGTTCGACCGGGTGGAGATCTATACGCACGGGTTCGACGACCTGGGCGAGTCGGACAGCCAGTGGCGTCAGCGTAAACACTACGACAACGAGGACGGCTGGCTGGCCTACCTCGTCGCCATCAAGGATCCGCGCTGAGCGACCCGGCCGGCAAGACCACCGCGGAGGTTTCGGTCAGCTGCCGCGGTAGGTCGAATAGCCGTAGGGACTGAGCAGCAGCGGGATGTGGTAGTGGGGAGCGGTATCGGTGATCTGGAAAACCACATCGGCGTAGGGATAAAAACCGCTGGTATCCTGCTGGGCGAAATAATCACCGGTATTGAACCGGATCCGGTACTTGCCGGGCTTTAACGCATGGTCCACCGGCAACAGGTCGGCGACGCGTCCGTCGTCGTTGGTGATTCCGGTGGCGAGGATGATCCAGCGGTCGGTCGCTTCCTCGATGTACAGCCGCACCGGCACGCCCGAGGCGGGTTGGCCGAGGGCGGTGTCGAGGACGTGGGTGGTGATGGGGGAACGTTTCATCAGCGCATGCTCCGGGTTTCGAGGATCTTGACGAACGAACGGGCGTGCAACTCGTCGAGGGTCAGGCCGGTCTGCTGCGCCTCCTCCTCGGTAATGGCTCCGCAGTTGATGCCGCGCAGGAAGTAGTTGAGCAGGCCCTGGCCGGTCGCAGCGTCGTCGAAGACATCGCCGATGAGGGTGGCCTGGGCCGCCTTTTCGATGAAGGTCTTGAGGCGCAGGGAGGCGGCATCGAGGCCCTGCAGGAAGAAGAAGTACACGGCGGCGTAGCGGATGGGGAACTGGGCGGGATGCAGGTCCCAGCCCTGGTAGTAGGCCTGTTCGAGCGAGTGGTTGACGTGTTCGAGCATGATGCGCCAGGCGCGGTGGACGACCTCGCGGTTTTCATCGCGCTGTTTTTTCGTGAGGGATTTTCCGGGCGCGGCGCGGTGCGGTCCGACCGGCATGATGTTGGTCGCGCCGTCGGAGATCCAGATGCCGGTGCCGGCGAGCGAGACCTTCATCATGTGCCGCGCGAAGTCGCAGGCGAGGTGGTTCATGCGCTGGTGGTTGGCGGTGATGCTGCACGAGGCGGTGTAGTCGTACACGCCGAAGTGCGCACCGGTGCAGCGGCCTTCCGCGGCCTTGACCAGTTGCGACACGTTGCACTCGCCTTCGTGGTTGATGATCGACTGGGTGGTCTCGATCATCAGCTCGCACTTGAGCGCACCGGCGGGAAGCTTGAGCTTTTTCTCCAGGGCCTCGAACAACCGCACCGCGGCGGTGATGTGTTCGGGCATGGTGACCTTGGGCAGGGTGATGACAAAGTTATCCGGGAGCTTGCCTCCGGTGAGGGTGACCAGTTCGGTGATGAAGATATCGAGGGTGGCGATGGCCCGCTTCTTCAATTCCTGGGTGAACGGCTTGATGCGGATGCCGATGAACGGCGGCAACGTGCCGGCCTTCATGCCCTTGGCGACTTCCTGCGCGGCGATGGCGGCTTGGCGGTCCTCCTCGGCATCGGGCCGGTTGCCATAGCCGTCCTCGAAGTCGATGCGGAAATCCTCGACCGCCTCGTGTTTCAACTTGGCCACCACCCGTTCGTACACGGTGTGCAGCAACCAGATGTCGGGCTGGGCGGCCTTGACGCGGGCGGGCTGGCGAGCCAGCGCGGCGGTGAGTTTCTTCGCAGCGGCGGCGCTGCGCGGCAGCTTCTCGTGGCCGGGCAACTGGAGGGCCCGGGCGAAGGTGATGAAGTCAGGGGCGTTTTCGTCGAGGCAGCGCAGCGCGACCTCGCCGAGCCGGGCCGCGCCTTCGGCCTTGAACAGGTGGGCACCGCCGTAGACGGTCTGCACCGGCTGGCGCGCCGGTGATTCGCCGGGATACCAGGCGGCAAAACGGTCGTTCGCTTGCTGCAGGTTTTTCATGACGGTGTTCAGGGTGGCGGCGGGCACGGATCGTTTGCTCATGGGATTTCCTCGGGTAGTGGTCAAGCAGCGAGCCATTTGTCAATGCGGATGGCGGTGATCTTTTCCTGTTCGCGCGCGGCGTTGGCGATTTCCCCGGCACGATCGTTGGGCAGACGCGCCTCGAGCAGCGCGAGCATCTCGGCGGCGGATTTGCCGGTGGCGCAGACAATGAAGATGAACCCAAATTTCTGCTCGTAGGCGGTGTTGCCGCGGGCGAGGCCTTGGATGACCGCTTCGTTCGCGCCCTGCACGCCGGATTGTTCGCCGGAGGCCCAGGCC
>CALBHI010000210.1 GCA_937894535.1 uncultured Verrucomicrobiota bacterium | reverse complement strand
GAAAAGTATTCCTCCGCGGTGACTCTCTCCGACATGGAGATTTTTGTGTTCCCGGAATTGCTGTACAGCCTGGTGCTGGCCAACATCATGTCGCCCCGGGTTTGGGCCTGGCGTGCCGATCCATGGTTTGCCGAAAACGACAAACTCAAGCCCTACCGCCGGATCCTCCGACTGAAGCAGTACATCATCGATCACTACGAGTTCAACCTCGACCTCGACACCTGGGGGCTGACCACCAAGCAGCGGGAGGTCGAGCGTTTCCGTCCATTCATCGACGAAACGACCATCAGCCGGAGCAATGCCCTGTTCGGCTACGAAGGCGACAAGTATTATTTTGATCTCGATATCCGGCGGCACTTCGGCCTGGACAAGTACAACACCGATGACATCCCGTACTGGAAGACCGAGACCGTCGAGGCGATGGACGCCTTTGTGCTGCGGCCGGGCTACCGGCTGGGGGCCGGCGAGTGCGTATCGCTGTCGACCCTGTATGCGGCCTCGATGTTTGTGGTCTGCGGTATCCCGCTCGACGACATCTACCTGATGGCGACACCACTCCATTCGCAGAACTACATTGCGGTCAACGATGGGATCATCACCAACAACCGCCGCATCATGACCAAGAACATGTGGTTCAACGGTTCAGAGCAAACGGTGAAGGCCCAGCGGGCCTTGCGCCACGAGCAGATTACCATCGTCAGCCACCACACCGGCCTGATCCATTGCGTGTATCCGGAAGCGACGATTGATCCCGCAGCCTACGCGAAATTCCAAAACCATCTGCGCGCGTATCTCTCCACCACGATCGACCTCGAGATTCTGGCCAACTTCCTGCGCCAGCACAGTGAACTCCAGAAGTGTTTCCAGTTCTGCCGCGACTGCCACGGCAAGTCCCAATGGATCGAGGCGGAAAAGGTGTATGCCTACGAGCATACCGGGCCGTACAAGGCGAGTGACAAGACCCGGGACAGGCTGCTCGATGACATCGACATGGATATGTTTTATCCGGAGCGCATTCCCGGGAGGATCTGCATCAACATCCTCGACGAGTTTTTCCGGGAGAACAAAATCGACATCTCCAAACCCGCTGATGTCGAGAAGTTGAAAAAGGCGCTGCAAGGAGAGTGCACCGGTTCATGTTCGGTGGTGGAGCGTCTGGCGGAATTTTCCCGGCTGGAACCGCGTTTTCCCGATCACGATACGAGGAAGAATTTTGTGGCGGGCGGTTTGGTGGGTATCGATCCCGCCATGGACCGTTCGGCCATCATGGCGCAGCTTTCCGCGCAACGGTCCAACCACGTCTCCGCGGACATGGCCTTCTACGCGGCCCGCGATTTTTCCTGCACGGACTGGCGACCCTTTTTCAAGGCGGCCTTGGAACGCAATCCGGTATGCCAGGGTGGAACACGCGACTGGTCAACCGACCATGTGGTGGAAACCTTGTCCGGCTGGCCCATGGAATCGATCTATGACGGGGCACGCATGGCCCAGCCCGATGAAGTCTGGAACTACAAACGCGGGGACGGGTTTGAAAAGGCGGTCACCCTCGCGGCGATCCTGCATGCGCGCGATGCGCATGCGCCGATCATCATGGAGGTGGAGCCGGATCAGGTGCGGGTTTCGCAGGGCAACCTGGATGTCCGCTGGCCCAGCACCAAGGGCTTGCGCGGGCGAATCGAGATCGCCTGAGCGGGTTGGGAGACTCGTGCCGTCCGCTTGAAAATCAGGCGCGGTAGGTTGAGCGGACCCACGCCACTTCCTGGGTCAGGCCGTCTCGGACGCCGGTGGTCGGCTGGTAGCCCAGCAGGCGGCGTGCTTTGTCGATGTTCGCCGCAGTGTGCTTCTGGTCGCCGGGACGTGCCGGTTTCCGGTCGATGCAGGCCTTCTTGCCGGTGAGTTCCTCCAGCAAGGTCACGACATCGTTCAGCGAAATGATCTGGCCACCGCCGACATTAAAGACCTGCCCGAGGGATCGGTCACGGTGCAGCGCGGCGCGGTAGGTCGCATCCACGCAATCGGTGACGAACGTATTGCTGCGGGTTTGTTCGCCATCGCCGAACATCGGAAAGGTTTTCCCGTCGAGCAATGCCTTGATCAGGATGTGGTAGGCCATGTCGGGGCGTTGGCGGGGGCCGTATACGGAGAAGTAGCGGAGGATGGTGATCGGGGTGCCGAAATTCGCCTCGTAGGCACGGCAAAGGTTTTCGGCGGCGAGTTTCGTGATGCCGTAGGGGGAGAAGGGGGTCGTCGGGCTATCCTCCGGTTCCGTGGCTTCGCGGCCGTACACGCTCGACGTCGATACGTGGATGAAGTGCGGCAGGCTGGTGGCGCGGGCGGCATCGAGCAGGCGCTGGGTCGCCTCAAGGTTGCACGTGCTGTAGAGCGGAAAGTCATCCCAGCTCTTCATCAGGCCCGGCATGGCGGCGAGGTGGAACACGGCATCGGCTCCGGAGATCGCATCGTTCAACGGGTCTTTGCGAAGGTCACAGGGAATGAACGTGAAGGCCGGATGGGCGAGGGCGGTGGCGAGGTTGGATTCCTTGATCGACCGGTCATAATACGGAATAAAACAATCGAGACCGCGTACGGTATGGCCGTCGGCCAACAGGCGCTCCACCAGGTGCGACCCGATAAATCCGGCAGCGCCGGTGACGATGTATGTGCTCATAATGTGCCTGTTGATCCAGCCAGCCGCATCTGCATCACTTTAGCCATCAAGCGGCTATACAGAAATCGGCTTGCAAATACCATGGGCTTATCATGCAATGATGCGGTACGGATTCCAAGTCCATTCATGGCCAAGAACACGAGCGGGGTATCTATGCAGATTGTTGATGGTGCGGGGTTGCCGGGTTTTCATACAAGCGTATGGCATCGAATCGGCGTCATCGTGGCCGCAGGCAGCCTGATGATGGCGGGAAACGTGGCCGGTCAGCCGCAACCGGACATGAAAGGAACGCCGCTGCTTGAGCCGGCAACCTTGTCCATCCAGTTGGACGTTCCTGCCACGCCGTCGGCCGATACGATCCGCATCGGATTCTACAACATCGAGATGTTCACGGACGGGATCAAGGACGGCAAGACCCGCAACGAAACGACGGCCCGCAATCAGGCCAAGGGGGCAGCGGCCATCGTCGATGAGCTTGCCGCCGACATCCTGGTGATAAGCGAAGTGGAAAATGAACGGGCCCTCGGCTGGCTGAACGACGGATTGGCGTCTCCGTATCCGTATGGCTACACCGTGGAATTCGGCACGCAGTCGGGTCGGGCGGAAAAAATGAACATCGCCTTGTTGAGCAGGGTGAAAGCGGAATCCGTGCATGAAATCGATTTTGGTCCGATGACTGGACCGCACCGGCCTACCCGTGGCCTGGTTCGGGCCATCATCCCGCTCGATGATCAAGGGCATTGCCTCTTGCTTTACGGTGCACATCTCAAGGCCAACTGGGGTGATCGTGATCGCAATTATGCGCAGCGGGTCAACGCGCTGAAGTTCCTGATGGAGGATGTTGAAATGGTGCTCGCCGCGCATCCGGATCGGAACTGGGAGGTGGTGGTGGTGGGTGACTTCAATACCGATCCGCTGCTCAAGCAGTTTGGCGATGATCCGACGCTGAAGGTGCTGGAGGATTTTGTCGATCTGTTCAGTGTGCATCACGATGTGTCGGATTTGTTCACGGTGCCGACTCGGCGGGGCGATCCGATGCGCGAATTCCCGCCGGCCCTCTTCGACCGGGTTCTGGTGCGGCCGGAGGTGCGCGCTACGCCCTGGCAGGCTTCGCTTCCGGGGGTGATCATGAAGGGCACGGAAACCGCGGATGTGACGGTGCTGCCCGGAGAAGGTAGCCATGTTTCGGATCATTATCCGATCTACGTCGATCTGATCCGCTGAACCTACGGCCGGTTCAACCGCCACCGAGGTACGATTCCTGTACGCTGGGATTTGCGGCCAGTATTCTGGCCGGTCCCTCCAACTCCACCGTGCCGGTTTGCAGGACATAACCACGGTGCGCGATTTGCAGGGCATGCCAGGCGTTTTGCTCGACGAGCAGGATGGTTTTGCCGGCCTTGTTCAGGTTCACGATGGTGGTGAAGATGACTTCGACCAGTACCGGGGCGAGGCCGAGCGTAGGCTCATCGAGCAGCAACAGGGTGGGGTTCTGCATCAAGGCGCGGCCGATGGCCAGCATCTGTTGCTCGCCGCCGGACAGGGTTCCGCCATCCTGGCGGCGGCGCTCAGCCAGCCTGGGAAACAGGGCGAACACTTCCTCTTTGCGGCGCAGGTTGGTTGCGGCATCGCGCTCAAGGTAACCGCCCATGTCGAGGTTCTCATCCACCGACAACCGCGGGAAAATACGGCGGCCTTCCGGCACATGGATCAGGCCCTGGGCGGCGAGGGCGTGGGGTGACCGGCCGCCGACAGATGCGCCGCGGAACAAGATCGAGCCCGAACGCGGGGTGAGCAGGCCGGAGAGGGTGCGAAGGGTTGTGCTTTTTCCGGCACCGTTGGCGCCGATCAGGGTGACGATTTCGCCGGCAGTGATGTGGAAGCTGATGCCGCGCAGGGCTTCCACCTTGCCGTAGCACACGCAGAGGTCTTTCACCTCCAGGATTGGACTGTTCGCCGGGTCAGGCATCGGTTGGCACCGCTCCTATGGCCGAGGTGCCGAGGTAGGCTTCGATGACGGCCGGGTTGCGGCGGATCTCGGCCGGCAGGCCCGCGGCGATCTTGCGGCCGTAGTCGAGGACCGCCACGCGGTCGGACAGGCTCATCACCATGTTCATGTGGTGTTCGATGAGCAGAATGGTCAGGGCGAAATCGTCGCGGATCTTGCGGATGAAATCTCGCAGAACTTCGGTCTCGCGCGGGTTCATGCCGGCCGCCGGTTCATCAAGCAACAGCAGACGGGGTTCGAGGGCGAGGGCGCGGGCGATCTCGAGCCGGCGTTGGTCGCCGTAGGGAAGGTTGCGTGCCAGTTCCTCGGCCTTGCCGGCAAACCCGAAATACTCCAGCAGGTCCATGACCTTGCGGGCGGCCCGGTGTTCCTGCCGGTGGTACCGGCGGGTCCTGAACATGGCATCGAAATACGAATAGGAGGCATGGCTATGCTGG
>CALBHI010000209.1 GCA_937894535.1 uncultured Verrucomicrobiota bacterium | reverse complement strand
GGTGTGGTCCGCCTCGTCTTCGGCCTCGGCACCCGCGCGGTGGACCGGTCCGACGACGACTACACCCGGCTCGTCGCCCTGAATGCCCCGATGCGCCGGCCCGAAGCCAACTTCGACAAGGTCTGCCACTATTCCCAACGCCGGGTGGACTACCTCGACCTCGACACCAACCGGCTGACCTCCGGATCCTTCGACGACTTGATCGCCGACTGGTCGCCCGCCGAACTCGAGCGCTTCGCCTCCTCCGACTGCACGTCACTCGGAGCCGGAGCCACCACCCACTGGGTCCTTACCTTCGAGGACTTGCTCGCCCGCACCGCCTTCGTCGCAGACCTGCGCGACATGCTGCGGTTCCTGCACGAGGCCTACGACCACCCGGTGGACATCGAATTCGCCGCGAACTTCCTCGACGACGGACGCTGCACGATCAACCTGCTCCAGTGCCGCCCCCTCCAGGTCAAAGGCGCGGAGATCATCCACCTGCCCGACCTTGATCTCGACCACGCCACCGTGCTGCTCGAGGCCCACGGCGCGGTGATCGGCCCCAGCCGCATCCAGCACATCCACCGCGTTGTGTACGTCCGACCCGAACGCTACATCACCCTCGCCACCGCCCAGCGCCATGAACTCGCCCGGGTCATCGGCGCCATCAACCGGCTCACCCCGCACGACGGATCGATGAACGTGATGATCCTCGGCCCGGGTCGTTGGGGCACCTCCAGCCCCGAACTCGGCATTCCGGTCTCCTTCACCAACATCAACCGGATGTCCGTCGTCGTCGAAATCGTCGCCATGCACAGCCACCTCATCCCCGACGTCTCGCTCGGCACCCACTTCCTCAACGAACTCGTCGAGATGGACATGCTCTACCTCGCCCTGTTCCCCAACCACCCCCGCAACCGCCTCCACGACACCGAACTGCTCGCCGCCCCCAACCAGCTCGCCACCCTCCTGCCAGCCTTCGCCACGTGGTCCGACCTCGTCCACATCACCGACCACCCCACCCCCCTGACCCTCAGCGCCAACACCCTCGAACAAAAAGTTCTCTGCATCCGCACCTGAGCAGAACGCGTGGTGAGGCTTGACCTCCTGGCCGGGCCGGACCATCTGCTACATTTTTGTCATGCGGCGACCCGGCCATGCTACATAATTGTACTTTTTGACCGCGCACCCATCGTGGCAATCCATTCCCCATAAACATCTTATGTCTTTCCTTTACTTCGGCACATTTCTAGCTTCACTCCCCGTCAGTTCCTCGTAGGATGGCTAGGCGGACGGTGTTTTCTGGTGAAACGCTGCCGCGCTGGAGTTTTTTTGTCATGCATGGTCAACCGCGACATTATTGTGGGATTTTCGGGGTGTTTGGGGTCGCTGATCCGGCCCGGGTGATGCACCACGGGTTGTTTGCGTTGCAACACCGGGGGCAGGAGGGTGCAGGTTTCGTGGTCAGCGACGGGCGTAAAGTTCGTTCGGTGAAGGGGATGGGCCTGGTCCAAGAACTGGTGGCCCGCAAGGAATTTGCCGATCTTCAGGGGCATCTGGGCATTGGCCACGTCCGCTACTCGACCACCGGTTCGCCGCGACCGCAGAACGTGCAACCCCTCGTGGTCGAGTGCATCGACGGAATCTGGGCGATTGCCCACAACGGCAACCTGACCAACGCCAGCCAGTTGCGCCGGAGCTACCAGGAGGCCGGGGCGATTTTCCAGACCAGCACGGACAGCGAGGTGCTGGTTCACCTGATTGCCGATCCGATGTTCCGCACCCGGCCGCGCCGGGTGGAGCGGGCCCTGGCCGAGTTGCAGGGGGCCTTTTCGTTCCTGGTCATGACCAAGGACAGCGTCATGGCCGCCCGCGATCCCTACGGCTTCCGCCCCCTCTCCATCGGCAAGCTTGGCAGCGGTTATGTGTTTGCCAGCGAAACCTGCGCGTTGGAACAGGTGGGTGCTGACTACATCCGCGACGTGCTGCCGGGTGAACTGGTGACGGTGGACGAAAAAGGCATCCGCAGCACGACCTTCTGCGAGCCGATTTCCGGATCGCTCGGCCAGTGCATTTTTGAACACGTCTATTTTGCCCGCCCGGACAGCACGGTGTTCGGCCAGAACGTCCATGATGTCCGCATGAAACTCGGGGTCAACCTGGCCAAGGAAGCGCCGGCCAAGGCCGACATCGTCATTCCCATCCCGGACAGCGGGAACGTGGCCGCCCTCGGGTTTTCCCAGGCCAGCGGCATTCCGCTCGACTACGGGTTTATCCGCAACCACTACGTCGGCCGCACCTTTATCATGCCCAGCGCCGGACAGCGCACCCAGAGCGCCGACATGAAACTGGCCGTGGTGCCGGGCGTCGTGCGCGGCAAACGCATTGTCGTCGTCGACGATTCCCTGATCCGCGGCACCACTTCCCGCCGCCGCGTGGCCGCCCTGCGCGAGGCCGGGGCCAAGGAGATCCACCTGCGCATCTCCTGCCCCCCCACCCGCCACCCCTGCTTTTTCGGCATCGATTTCCCCTCGCGGTCCGAGCTGGTTGCGGCCGACCACTCCGTCGAGGAAATCTGCAAATTCATCGGGGCCGACTCCCTCGCCTACCTCAGCGTGGAGGGGCTGCGGGCCTCGGTGGAACACCCCTCGGATTTCTGCAACGGCTGCTTTACCGGGGTCTACCCCTATGCGGTCACCGGGGAACGCGACAAACATGCGCTGGAACTGACCGCGGAGAGCACAAATTAGCATTGCGGAAACAGGTTGATGGTTTTACATTGACCCGCCTTTTTTGGGACGGAACGCAGGGAAAAGAACTATGACGAATTACCGGAAGCAGTTGACGAACGGCGGGTTGCCCGCCGCCCAGGGGTTGTACGATCCGCGCTTTGAGCACGATGCCTGCGGCGTCGGCTGCGTGGTGAACCTGAAAGGCGAGAAATCCCACGACGTCATCCACAAGGCCCTGGAGATCCTCGTCAACCTGTCCCACCGCGGTGCCTGCGGCTGCGACGAGAAGACCGGCGACGGCGCCGGCATCATGATGCAGCTGCCGGAGAAGTTCTTCCGCAAGAAGGCGGGTGAACTCGGCATCAAGCTGCCCGCTGGTTCCTACGAATTCGCCGCCGGGCTCGTGTTCCTGCCGCCGGATGTCGGCCAGCGCGCGGCCTGCAAGAAGATCTTCGAGGAGGCGGTAAAGGCCGAAGGCCAGCAGTTCCTCGGCTGGCGCGACGTACCGGTGAACAACGAAGTGCTTGGCGACCTGGCCCGCGAGGTGGAACCGTTCATCGCCCAGATCTTCGTCGGGCGCGGCGCCGGCATCACCGACAACCGCCATTTCGACCGCAAGCTGTTCATCATCCGCAAGCAGGTCGAGAAAGCCATCCGCTCCTCGACCATGCCGGAACGCGGCTACTTCTACGTCTGCACCCTGTCCTGCCAGACCTTCGTCTACAAGGGCCTGATGCTGGCCGACCAGATCGAGCCGTTCCTGCCCGACCTGGTCGATCCCGACATGGTCAGCGGCCTGGCCCTGGTCCACCAGCGGTACAGCACGAACACCTTCCCGACCTGGGACCTCGCCCACCCGTTCCGCTTCCTCTGCCACAACGGCGAAATCAACACCGTGCGCGGCAACACGAACCTGATGAACGCCCGCGAGGCACTGTTCAAGTCGCCGCTGTTCGGCAGCGACATGCACAAAATCCTGCCGATCATCACCCCCGGCGCGAGCGACTCGGCCGCCCTCGACAACGCGGTGGAACTGCTCTACCACACCGGCCGTTCGCTCCCCCACGCGATGATGATGCTCATCCCCGAGGCCTGGCAGAACCACCAGACCATGAGCGACGAGAAAAAGGCGTTCTACGAATACCACTCGACCTTCATGGAGCCGTGGGACGGCCCGGCGTCGATCCCGTTCACCGACGGCCAGTGCGTCGGCGCGCTGCTCGACCGCAACGGCCTCCGCCCGTCGCGCTATACCGTCACCAAGGACGGCTTCGTGATCATGGGTTCGGAAACCGGCGTGCTGGAAATCGATCCGGCCAACGTCGCGAAGAAGGGCCGCCTCGAACCGGGCCGCATGTTCCTGGTCGATACCGAGAAGGGACGTATCGTCGATGACGAGGAGATCAAGCACGAGATCGCCGCGCGCAAGCCGTACCGGACCTGGCTGAACAAGAACCTGTACAGCCTCAAGGACCTCCCGGCCGCCACGGCCAAGGCCGCCCCGGAAGCGACCACCCGCCTTCAACGCGAGCAGATCTTCGGCTACACCATCGAGGACCTCAAGATCGTCCTGACCCCGATGGCCAACACCGGCATCGAGGCCACCGGCTCGATGGGCGTGGACGTGCCGATCGCGGTGCTCTCCGACCGCCCCCAGCTCGTCTACAACTACTTCAAGCAGCTGTTCGCCCAGGTGACGAATCCGCCGCTCGACGCGATCCGCGAGGAACTGGTGACCTCGTTGCAGGCGAACATCGGCAACGAACTGAATATCTTCGAGGAAACCGATTACCACGCCCACCAGTTGCGCATCGAGCAACCGGTGCTGACCAACGAGGCGCTGGAGAAGATCCGCAGTTTCGCCGAAGGCGACATCAAATCGACCACCCTCCCCATGCTCTACCCGGTGGCCGACGGCGGTCCGGGCCTTGAGAAAGCCCTGACCCACCTGTGTGAATCCGCGGCGAAGGCCGTGGACGACGGTTACTCCATCCTGATCCTTTCCGACCGTGGCACCAGCGCCACCATGGCCCCGATCCCGGCGGCCCTGGCCACCGCCGCCGTGCACCACTACCTCATCCGCAACCAGCGCCGCACCCAGTGCGGCCTGGTCATCGAGTCGGGCGAGGTGCGTGAAGTGCACCACTTCGCCGTGTTGTTCGGCTACGGTGCCGGCGCAGTGAACCCGTACATGGTGTTCGAGGTGTTCGAGGACATGATCGCCGCCGAGCAACTCAAGGTCGATCTCGGCAAGGCCACCTACAACTACATCAAGGCGGTGAACAAGGGGATGCTGAAGGTCATGTCCAAGATGGGCATCTCGACCCTGCACAGCTACCGCGCCGC
>CALBHI010000208.1 GCA_937894535.1 uncultured Verrucomicrobiota bacterium | reverse complement strand
AGTACGTGGCGGTGTCCCACGGTTGCTGAAGGCTGGTCCGAATAAAGGGCAAAAGACTTGGCGCGACGTGCTGGAACAGAAGGTGGTGGTGACTCGTGCCGAGTTGGATGCCGAACACGCCAGGTACGAAGCCGCTACCGGCAGATGCGGCGACTGCTACGGCAGCGGTAAGGTCTTCGCAAGCTGGTCAGTGACGCATGGAACCAAGTACCGCGATTGTAATCGCTGCGGCGGTACCGGGAATGCGCCGAACGGTAGCGGTGAGGGACGGAAACCATGAAGACGATGACTTTGGAAGAGTATCACGCTGCGCTGAAGGCACAGGGAACAAAGGATCATGCTGATCTGGTGATGATCTGTCCGATTTGCGGTACACTTCAGACTGGAAACGACCTGATTCGCGCCGGGGCCGGCAAGACATTTGACGACGTAGAGAAGTACTTGGGATTTTCGTGCGTCGGTAGGTTCACGGGAGCTGGATCGCCGCGCAAGTCCCCAGATGGCGAGCCGTGCAACTGGACGCTCGGTGGCCTGTTTCAAATGCACAAGCTGGAGGTTGTCACGCCCGATGGCCAGCGACATCCGCGATTTGAGGTTGCCACACGGGAGCAGGCGCAATCGCACCTGGCCAATGCCAATGGTCAATTTTGTGAGGTGATGCAAGGTCATGGAAAGTAAAGATACTTCCGGCTCAGTTCGGGTGGTTTTTCCGCTGTTGCTTCGTCGTGATGGGAATCCTCGTCTGCGTCAACCGACTGTGGTCGTGAGCAAGGAACGTGAGGTTCTGGTCTTCCGGCGCGGTGTTTCCCATGAGGTGCCTGCTTGGGTGCCCGATGCCTGCTCACTGATGGTCAAGCATACGGGCCGGGTGGCGTTTGCGTGTTATGCCTGCCTGACGGAGGATCGGTGATGTCCAGCGCAACGCACAAAAAACGGGTGGCGTATGAGGTGGCGAAGTTCTTTCGCAAGCACGTATCAGATCGGATGACGCATCCGATCCGCCACATTTACCCGATGGCCTACGTGGTCGGGTATGCGGCCCCGCGATGCCTGGTGGTGTCGATGCCATGGCCGGACGCTGAGAAACCATTGCAGCGTGATGTACGGAACTATCCGTTGAAACAGGTATACCTGTTTGATGCGAGCTTGAAGGCCGGTGATTGGTGCAGCCTGGGATATGTATCGACGCTGGGGAGTAGCGAGACTGTGGCGATTCCGGTGGTGGTGTGATGGTGCAGGTATCGTTTGCGCATGACATCGGTGATGAAGTTGTCGTGGTTGCCAATCCCGACATCACGGTTCGGGTGGTTGGAATGGCAAAGCGGGTTTATGGGAAAACCTACTGTTGTGTCTGGTGGCAGGATGGAATCAGGCGGGAAGAGTGGCTGAACGAATGGGAAATCAAGAGAGGTGACGGTCATGGCACATGAGACGGCAGGGATGTTGGTGTTGATGATCTGTTTTGTCCTGATCGGGATTTGTGCTTATGTGAGACCAAGGGCGATGCAGGCGAAGTCTTCGAATCGACGTGCCCATCGCATGATTCGGCGGCTATCGATGGGCGGGGCTTTGGTACGGATGTCATGATCAAACGATCGCTCCATAAGCGGTTTGGCCAAGCGGTGCTGTCTGGGGTCAAGACTACCACGATCCGGGACAATCCGTGGCCCGTCGGGGTGCCGATCATGCTCTACAACTGGTCTGGCAAGCCTTACGGATCGAAGCATTCCGATGTCTGCGCGGTGGTGGTGGATCGGGTTGAACGGATTAGCATTCAAAAAATTGAAGGCGGAGAGATGTGTTACATCGTCAAAGACGGGGTTTTGCATGATTTGTGGAAGTCGGAGGGCTTCGAATCACAATCGGACATGGATGATTGGTTTAGTCCGATGTTGCCGAACTGGTGCGCAAACCGTCCCGACGGGTTTAACCTGCTGAAACATCTGATGCATTTCCGGAGGGTGGCATAGTGGAAAATTCATCCATCGAGTGGACGCACCACACATTCAATCCGTGGATCGGGTGTGCGAAGGTTTCGCCGGGTTGTGATCATTGTTATGCGGAAAACATGATGGCGACACGTTATGGCCGGGTGGTGTGGGGCAAGGGGCAGGCGCGGAGCCGAACCAGCGAGGCATACTGGAAGCAACCACTTCGGTGGAATGCCGAGGCTGAGGCTGCCGGTCGGCGGGACCGGGTGTTTTGTGCATCGCTGGCGGACATACTTGATGAAGAGGTGCCGGTTCAATGGCTGATTGACGTGTTGCAGTTGATCCTGATGACGCCGCATCTGGACTGGTTGTTGTTGACGAAGCGTGATGGAAATCTGCGACGAATCCCGGCTACGCTGCGCGACTTGTACGGAACCGACCTGTTGTCGAATATCTGGCTGGGTGTTACCGCCGAATTGCAGCCGTATTGGAACAGGCGGGTTCGGCGTTTGATGCAGGTGCCGGCCGTGGTGCATTTTGTCTCGGTTGAACCGATGTTGGGTCCGGTGGTCATGGGTGACCTGCGGCCCGAATGGGTGATCTGTGGCGGCGAGTCGGGACACGGCGCGCGGCCCATGATTGGCAAGTGGGCTTTTGACCTGATGCGTGAGTGTCAGTTGGCGGATGTACCTTTCTTCTTTAAGCAATGGGGTGGAGTTAACAAAAAAGAGGCCGGACGTTTACTGAACGGGCAGTTCTACAACGAAATCCCGATGTGCAAAAAAGTACAAAAAGGGGCTATGTAATGGGAAAGCCAACTGCGGATGTGATGTTTGATGTAGAAAGCCTTGGTCTGTTGCCTGGCTGTGTTGTCCTGCAGGTTGCGATGGTGGTGATTGTGGACGGCCGTATCGTGGATCAACTTATGCATACTCTCGACATGCAGGAACAGTTGGATGCCGGCTTGCAGATCGAGCCGGAAACGCTGAAGTGGTGGGTTGGCCATGGTGGCGATGCCCTACCTTCGGTGTTTGGTCTTCGCAGGCCAGTGGATGTGGTGGCGGTGAATGATGCCTTGTATGCCATCGTGCAATCGCTGAATCCGTACCAGGTGGCGCGTGTGTGGGCGAATGGTGCCGGATTTGATCTTCCGATTTTGCGGATACTTTTCGACCGGTTTTACATCAAATCATGGCCTTTCGACTATAAGGCTGATCGATGTTACCGCACGGTGCTGGCACAGCATGGGCATTTGGAGCAGGTGGCTGCTATGCGGCGATCTGGCCTGAAACATGTGGCGATGGCGGATGCGATGTACCAAGCACAAACGCTGTGTGAGATCGGCAAGGTCAATCCCATGGTTTGGCTATGAATTTACCCCCTTTCCCGCCCCATATCATGCCGTTGCGCGATGTAGTGAGTCCGCCTGTGGGTTTGCCTCCGGTGAGCGAGGATGTCCGTAAGCTGAATCC